>VXZL01000474.1 GCA_009845505.1 Candidatus Poribacteria bacterium
CACTTTCTACTTCGCCGAAGACAATGTTCGTGCATGCATCAACGACTTCTCGAATTGTATATTCTCGCTCAATAAACGCCGAGGCAGATGGTGTGAAAAGCAAACCTACAAGACTAAACGCCAGAAGTGATGCAACGAGGCTGGATGTAAAGCGCATGGCGAAATCCCCATTAAATGTTATAAACGTAGTTAATGAACCACGCTCGCTTTTAGATATGTTTGGATTTTCCAATTAACAATATTGTATTACATCCCAACGAATTTTCCAACACCTTTTTTATCAGGGTTGAGGGGTTTTTGGTTGACATCTTCGCTGAGACACGGTATGCTATATGTAATGTCAGGGAGGGTATTTTGAAAAAAAGTATGAATTATGGAAGAGTGTGCGGGACTTTTGGAAAACAGGTTTCGCACTGTTCCTGGTTTCGCGCATCGGTAGTATCTACAACTACATGGCACTGAATTATGAAATATCAAGCCGGGTCGGTGTCCGCATCGGGGGTCTGGTGTTTCTGAAGGGCTGCATCCTTATACGCAGCAACGAGTTCATTCTCAAACTCAATCCAGAGTTGGAGTTTCCGCCACCGAGAGACCGTCGAATCCGTGACGTTGAAGTGTGCGGCAATCTCAGCATTGCTCTTCCCTTTGAAAGACATCTCGCAGGCTGCAAGAATCCTGCCTTTTGCATTACTACGCATCGTCCCCTCCGTGTCAGTCGCCTTTGCCGATTTGCGGATGGGTGTGTAAATATTTCGTCGCCGGTCGCGATGCGGAGTTCCCTCCTACCCGCTGTGTTTGTAGGAGGGAACTCCGATTCCCGACTTTTGACCGCTGACTGTCAAAAACTTTACACACCCTTTGCGGATTGGCGGTTGTGCGCTGATACCGGTGTTTGTTTGCGGTGTGATTGGTTTGTTTGATAAAACGTAGCGATGAGAGTGTCGACGGTTCTCATCGCTACATTAGGTTTGGTCAGTTCCGCGCGTTGTGCGCATGGCCCTCTGACCGCCAGTATTTAGTTTGAATTTAGGAGGTTAATGTCGTCCTAAAAAGACAGGGTGAGTTTAGCGTCATCCCAGGACGTGTGTTCTTCCGTGGTTGCTGTCCGCGGTCCGCTATTCGCGGTTCGCGGTCCGCTAATCGCTATTTCAAAATCACCATTTTCCGCAGCGGTGAAGCCGTTTCGCCCGTCTGCAACTGATAAAAATAGATACCACTCGCCACGCGTTCACCGAAGGCGTTCCGACCATCCCAATACGCCGCACGACTCCGAGATGTGTAGTAACCCGCCGATTGATGACCCACGGTCAACGCACGCACCAACACGCCTTGCGCATCGTAGATGTTGATTTTCACAGCCGTGCTTTCTGCCAAGTGATACGGGATCCACGTCTCCGGGTTGAACGGGTTCGGATAGTTCGCCAACAACACCGTCTCATCAGGACGTGCGGATGCCAACAAGTGTTGCAGATACAACAACGCACGCTGCGCTGCAATCGACGCGTCACCCGATGCCAACAACACCTCAACCTGTTCCTGCACCCGATCAAAGTCGACATCAAGTGCCTTCACATCAATATCAATTGCTGGGGCAGCGACATCGTCGTCGAGGTTACCGAGAACGAGGATAATGTCGGTTACATCCACCATGCCGTTGCCATCCACATCTGTGCGTGGATTCGCGATGTCTGCACCGCTCTGTCCGATCGCTGCGGCAACTGCCCGTGTGTCGGCGTTGTTCACCGCACCGTCGCGGTTGATGTCATACCGTGAGAAATTCGTCTGCGCGTTGTTCGTCTGTTGCGTATTCCGAGTCCCTGGCTGCGTCGTCGCCATCGTGCCATCTGTCGCTGCAATGCTCAACGCAATACCTGTCGGACCCATCAGACCCGAAGCAACGTCTCGGACGAACCTACCCGCAAGGTTGGAACGTTGGATCTTACCGGCACCCTTCGTCCAGTAAATCTTATTGTCCGCAGAATCTACCGCCAGCGAGGTCGGCACCCCCGACGCAAACGCCTTCAATTCCTGAGCGTTAGACCCGTCGAGGTTCGACCGATTCAGACTCCCGCTGCCGTCGGCATTGCGTTCTATCGAGTAAACCTTCCCTTTCGCAACGGAAAGTCCTAACGGCTCACCTAAACCTGTAGCGATGTTCTGGATCGTTAACTGTGCGTCTGTGAGATCAATCCGACGGATCCTGCCGATAGATTCCGTCCAATACAGATGTCCA
The DNA here is from genome assembly GCA_009845505.1 of Candidatus Poribacteria bacterium. GTDB lineage: Bacteria > Poribacteria > WGA-4E > WGA-4E > WGA-3G > WGA-3G. The sequence continues at coordinate 2,234 of VXZL01000474.1, forward strand.
TTAGAGACGACGATCGTCGGATTGCGAAGGTTCTCTAATACGTTCGTCAGTTTCGTGCTACCCGCCGTCGGCATGCTCTGGATACGACCGCGTGAATTCGCCCAGTAGAGGGTATCCCCCGTGCTATCCACCGTTATCCCGCTCGGCACGGCAGTGATCGTCTTCAACGTCCGGATGTTGCCACCGTTCAGGTTCGCACGCCGGATGTCGCCCCGGTTCTCGCCTGTTTGCACACTCAGATACAGAACGTTATTTGCCGCATCCACAGCGACGTTCGTGATGCCCGTGACGTTCGGTGCGAGACTCTCGATTTCGTCGTCAACGAGTCGATAGAGTTTCCCCTCGTTTCTGCTAATCCAATACATTGGGGGACGTTGTGAAGCGTTGAGGTGCACCTGCATGCCGGAAGTCGCTTTGAAGGAGACTCTATCCGTGAGTCCTGTGACGCTTGCGCGGACGGTGTTCTCGCCGGGGTCATCGCCGAGTGTGAGTGTCGTCTGTGCGCGTCCGTTATTGGTGGTGGTGGCAGATGTCGGTGAGACGCTCCCGCCGCCTGCGGTGACCGAAAATGACACACTTACCCCTGACACGGGATCGTCGTTCCTATCAATCACTTGCACGACAAATGGATTGGCGAGTCTCGCCCCGGGTCTCCCGCGCTGGTTGTTCCCGGAGACCACGGTGATTGCGTCGGGGGGTTCGCCCGTATTGATGGTAAAGAACGCTGAAGTGAGTCCCGTCGAATACGCTTCAACGACTGCCTCACCGTCAGCCGTCGGGGTGAACCCGACCTGGGCATACCCATCTGGATCGCTCCGATCGCTATTGCGAGAGAGCCGCCCTCTGCCTTCGGTCACCCGGAAGCGGACGAGGACCCCAGACACACCGTTATCGTCGCCATCGACGACTTGCACGCTCAGGTCCTCGTCGAGGAGTCTACCGACTTGTCCAATCTGATCGTCGCCATCATCGATGACGATTGCCTCGGGACCGCGTGTCGCCTCTGCCGTGAAGACCGCAGAACCGACGTTCGGGTATGCCGTAGAATCCACGCTGGCGCGGACGGTATTCCGCATTCCTTGTGTGCCGAGCGTCAGGGTTGTCTCCGCTTCACCGTCTGAATCCGTGGTATCCGTTGAACTTGAGAGCGAGCCGCCCCCGGTTTCCACTGTGAACGTAACCGTTGCTCCGTCGATCGGGTCGCCTTCGGTATCTTCAAACCGGACCACGAAGGCAGAAGAAAGCGTTGATCCCGGTTCACCGTCTTGGTTATTCCCAGAAACAACTTCTAACCCCGAGGGTGCGGGTGTAATCGTGATATTCGCCGTTACCGAATCATACCCCGACGCAGCTGCCGTGATACTCCCATCTTCATCGCCGAGGGTGAGGGTTATCGCCGCGACACCGTTGCTATTGGTTCTGGCAGATGTCGCCGAGAGGGTGCCTACATCAGAATCGCTGAGCGTAAACGTGACTGGCACTTGCGAAGCAGTGAATCCATCTTGATCGCGTGCCCGTGCCTCAAGGTTAATCTGGTCTCCCTCGTTACCCGTGATAGAAGTTCCCAAGTTGAAGGAGAGGGCATCCCTGCCGGTGCCTTGCTGTTGTTGATTATTCGTTGGTGTTACGCTGCCACCCCTGACATTAATGACAATTTCAGCAAGAGGTGTATCATCAGCAGTATTAAGAGTATCATCGGCACCAGGATCCCAAATCCGAGCAGTAACCCTCAGGGAACCCGAATCGTCGCGCGGATCAAAAACGACAAAAGCTATGCCTCGTGTATCAGTAGTAACATTCAGAGCAGTTCTGGTTGCGACTACTGGAGTTGTCGGATCGTCCAATGTTCCATCGTTGGTTGTGAATTGAACCGTCTCACCTGATAACTCGTTTCCTTCGCTGTCCTGCGCCGTCACACGTATATCATACTTTCCTTCGCGAAGTGTACTAGTCGGGTTAACCAATTGATTTCGGGTAGAAGCCTCAGTATACGCACTAACGGTCTCCGATTTCCCCACAGCAGTAACAGTAACGTCCTGTTTCCCATCAGTTCCCAACTGGAAGTCAACATTAGCTACACCGGTCTCACTGGTCCGCACATATAAGGTCTTTGCCGTGTCGCTTGTTATTTGAGAGCCACTAGAGTCAAGTCTCTCCCTGTTATTGGAGTCAACTAAGGTACCTGTATTGCCTGAATCAAACACCAGATAGCCCCCGGCATTGCCGCTCCCCCTGACTCGAAACGTGACAACCACACCAGGGACAGTTCCAGTTCCTGTCCCGTCGTTCACTGTAACCACAAAGGCATTGTCAAGTCTTTGATTAATAGCCCCGGGATTTTCTTTACTTCCGTCAGTCGCATCACCAGTAGGAGAAGTTACCATAAGTGTAGGAGATCCGACAATATAAGTCCCCCTCGTGGTTAAATCAGATCCCTGAACTTGCGCAGTTACCTGAGTTGTAGCAAAAGCACCAGAAGGCTCTAGATACGCATCAAAGGCACTTGAATACATACCACCGACCGCCTCCACATCTGAACCGTCGTAGGGATGCTTTACCACGACATCTGACGAGTACGTGACAGCATAGTGATTGCTATCTGCTCTATGAACCCTTAGTTGAATATTTTCAACAGCATGAAACCCGGTTCTATATCCAGTGCTGTCTAAATTATCCAAGCTGATGGTTGTTCGTGCGTTAGGACCAGGACCCATCACGTAATAGGTGTACGTATAGGACCAATCCCTACTATCTCCCGTTGTGCCATCATTATTAGCATCATAATCTTTACCGCTTATTGTAATTGTCCGCTTGCCTTTAGATGTGAAAACTATAGGGACCGAGATGCTTCCAGGAGCAATCATCCGCTTTATATTATTTTGCGTTGTATAGCTATACATGTTCCCGTTCGCTGCATTTACTGGTGGATTCGCGCTGGGATTTGCTCTAACATCCCCATCCTCTGTCAGTGTCAAACTGGATAAACCAGTAAAATCCCCTGTTAGGTCAATGCCTGAACTTTTAGAGATCTTGATAGTCTCTGTGGTGCCAGGTGCATCAAGGGTGCCAGCAACAGTAATAGTAAGACTTCTACCAACCACCTGCAGATCAGTAGGATTCAGAGTAGCATCCGTAATCGCAGGATCTACGACAGCATCCACGACCCCCTGCACACCCAACGCCAACACGCATGCTATCAGCAGACCAAAAACGAATTTGTGTGTCATTAAGTTTTTCATAAGAAATACCTTCTCCATTTCTATGTAGGAGGGGTTTCTACCCCCGAATTTTCTGTTGTAATCTCAATCCTTCGATGTATAAAAGGGTTTGTAACCCCGACCTCTAAAGAAAGCAGTTCCATTTTTTTATCGTTAAATATATTATGTTAGATAATATTCCCGTCTGAAGCAGGATTTTCAGGATTATACGGATTTTCAGGATTACAGCACTTTTGATTGCCCTTTATTTTTCAGTAGATAATCAAGATATTTGTTGAAACCGTATGCAGCGTGGGCATCTCAGCACGCAAACTAAAAGTGTGCGCTACACCAACCAATACTCTCTCATTCTGCAAATCCCAATCATCCTGTAAATCCTGCTTCAGACGATTTCCTATAATCCGCGTCCATCCGCCTCATCCGTGAAAATCCGAGATTCAGACAGATAAAGTCTTTTCGCCTGCGGGTGAGGTGCCGAGCCGTGCCACTTGATATCTTTGTAGCACAATCTTTAGATTGTGCATTTCATCACGCAAACTGAAGTTTGCGGTACAGCAACCGATACGCCCCTCCTCGTGCAAATCCCAATCATCCTGTAAATCCTGCTTCAGACAATTTTCCATAATCCGCGATTCAGAAACGATGTAAAAAAATAAAGGCGGTGTAGGGATACACCGCCTTTATCGGTTGGTAGGTTAGTTCAAATAGATTGTATCCCTGAAATAACCTTGTTTGTCCTGCAGCTTAGTCAACATCTTTCAAATCACCCCAGGTCGTGGTGACCTTCCCTGCTGCAGAGACATGACCTTTCAGACGCGTCGTGGCAAGCGTAGTGCGGTTGCCGGCTAACGACACGTCTTCGATTTGATAATAGTAAACAACGTTGGGTTTCGCCGTAGTGTCCGTCCACGTGTAGACATGCTTTTCAGATGTCGTGCCGTGTCCGGGAACGATACCTTTGACGTTGACGACTGTGAACTCACCCGTCTTGCTTTCACTCCGCAGGATGTTGAATCCGGCGTTGTTGAGTTCAGACTGTGTAATCCAACGGACGACGACGTGTCCAGTGG
>VXZL01000190.1 GCA_009845505.1 Candidatus Poribacteria bacterium
TAAATATCACCATTTTAATAGCAATATAGACATGCGTCAAGCGGAAACAGGAATCCTTTTTGGGATTTTATCTGAAACCGATTTCGTGAATCTGACGTTTTATACTGTCATACATGTCTACATGTTTGCATGTGCACATGTGTATATGCACGGAGGCATAAACGATATGAAAACAGTAGCAATTTTATCAGACAAAGGCGGAGTTGCCGTTGGGAGTACATCGAAACCGACTGCCGCGGTACCGCCATCCCGTCAAGGGAAAAAGATGATTTCTGGTCATTTTGACAAGGATGTACATCGGCAGTTGAAAATGCTCGCGCTTGAGAAAGACACGAGTATTCAAAGTTTGTTGGGTGAAGCATTGAATGCGCTGTTTGAGCGGAACAACAAACCGCCGATAGCGTGAAATACCGGGAGGGTATCATGATTTCCAACGCAGATTGGAGAATTTTAGAAAGAACAAACCGGATGCTGGCGTTGAGTTGGGAGGCACTTAGACGCGCGCGGGCAACTAAGGATAATCACACAATTAAAATGGCTGAAATGAACTACTTTCAGGCATTGCAAAGTGTGCTTGTCTCTACACAAAACGCGGTTTCTCAATATACAAGGTCCCAGTAAAGTAGTAAGCGCGATTTCTGAATTGTGCTATTGAAGCACTGCTGTTTCTGCTGAGCATTTCACGGTTTCCTTTTCTTCTGAATTGATTTTTCTTTTATTTTAACGTGATAAGGGGAACAACGTGATTGTTGTTCCCTTTTACTTTTTGTTCTTAATAGAAAATCGCGATTCAGATGATAGAAGAACGCCCCAATCCTGTCCATCCTAAAATCTTGCAAATCCTGATTCAGACAGTCAACCTTTCTTTGGCACAGTAGCTTATCGGGCTTGGATAGTAGTCCACGCGTGGGTCCTATCTATTCTGAATTTCGGTGCTGGGTGTCCTGCTTCTGCTAAGAATAGAAATCAATACAACACATGCACCCGATTCTTCCCGCGCACTGTCTCATCTGGCATCGCAATCGGGGCCTCAACAATAATGATGAGCGCACCATCTGCACTAATCGCGAGCGTATCATAAGGCAGCTGCCCCTCTGTGCGGTAGGTGTATAAATATTTTGATAAGCCACTGCCTTCGGCTGTTAGGTCGAACATTGATACGCCGTGGAGGCTCTCATTCGGATCCTGCGTACGCTTAGAAACAGATAACAGCGCATAGCGGTCCTTCGCGTCAATACGTAAACCTTGCGGCATATTCTCAAGTTGCCACTGCCAGATTTTTTCACCCGTCCACGAATAAGCGAACAGGGTCATCGCATTTGGGTGTGCTCCCGCAGGGCGTTGCGCGCCTTTTCGGAGATGGTACGGAATATATGTGTCACCAGTGACAAAAAGTGCCGCTGCGTCCGTCGCATCGATTGTGCCAGAGGTTGCTACGATAGGAATACCACTCACCTCCAGTGGAGTCGTTAGGTTCTCACTCCATACCGGTTCTGGATTATTCACGTCAAAGATGAAGGCGCGTCCGTCGTCTGTTGTTACGTTGATAAACTTACCATCAGGAGAGACGCTAACTCCACGCCAAAACGTGACCTGTGAGAAATAGGGAGTCAACGGTTCAATAGCTGCCTGCCACTTTTCTGTGCCGTCTTTCGCGTTGAGAACGACGAGTTTGCCACTTCCATCAGTCGTGTTTCCTTGTAAATTATGTCCTGCATCTGTTACGAGTGCGAGTGTTTCTCCATCAGCACTCACGTCAAACCAGCGTATTATCCTTGATACCGCGCTGTCCTGGGGCCATTTCCAAGTAACGTTTCCCGTTTCACTGTCAAATCTATAGAGTTGGGACTTCTTACGAGGTGTATCGTTTTCTGTCCACGAATGCACACCGGCAACCAGAAGGTCGTCGTTCGCCAGCGTTTGCATACAAGACTGACCGGGGTAGCTGACCCATGCGTAGACACTCCCCGGATCGCTCGGCACGGAAGTCTCTATATCGTCGGCTGTACGGTATTTCCAGCGAAGTGTCGGCATATCGTTTGTTAGATTGTAGCAGTAGATGAATCCGTCCGCTGCCTGTTCCCCGATGTAGAGCAGGGCGTTGTCAGGACTAAACGCCACCCGCCGCACGTAACCTTCCGAGATGCGGGTCTTCCAAAGCGTTTCACCCGTGATGGGTTGAAGAATCGCGAGATGTCCACTGTCTGTCGCAACCGCCAATTTTTCTGTGTTAGACGCGTTTCCGGTCCCCAAGGCGACGGCTGTCGGCTTTGCGGGTTGACGGAGGTTTTCCATCAATGACAGAAGCCCATCTAATTCAACGGTACGAATGAGATAAGGTTCAGGCTTTAGTGGTGAAGTTGCTGTTATTTCGGTATCGTTCAGACGAAATTGATAATTTTGGTTGGGCTGCCACGCAAATTGAAGCAAAACCCGGTTCGCATCGAGCCATTGAATTGTGGACACCTTAGAGGTGTTCGCTGTTCTGATAGATATTGTTATATCATTGATTTCGCCTTCAATACCGTTTCTGTGTTGAGTTTCGAGTACTACGCCTGTCCGTACCCAAGTGATGCCCATATCGGCTGTCACAATACCAATGGGTGAAATTATCAGCAGACAGAATAGCGCAAAAAATTGAATTCGTTTCATTGTCGTGTTCCTTTCTATGAGGGAGTGATAGTTTAGTCCGCGACACGCCAGAGGCCTCGCCCTAATCTCGCACCGAGGAGTACGCCGATAAACGTATAGACGAATCCTTCTATCAGAATTCGGAGAAGGATATACCAATCGGCATAAAAAAGCCGATAGAGCAGTATAGAGAGTTGGAAATCGACATAGACAGCAATCGCATCACAGAGACCTAACACAACTGCCCATACGAACAGACTACGGCTTCGCACAAATAGAAAGCCGGTTTCCAGTAGGAGGACGCTTGTGCCGGTATAAACAATCGCCATCGGTGTAAACAGTCCGAACGCCACACCACCGAGAAGTAAGCGGACCGCGGAGACAAGCAAGATGACACCACTCCCTTTATTCTGTGGCTTCAGGGCATCGTGCTCCGAATTTTCAGGGTCTCCACTAATATAAATTAACAATGCCGTCAGCAGAGCATAATAGAGTGTCTCGTTTACCAAGCCCGTCAGCAGTACGGAAATCGGTCCGAGAAGTGCGCTGATTAAGTTAAGGAATAGCGTTGATGGGACCGTCACCGCCACAAAAACCGTTGTGCCAAATAGCGCGATAACAATGAGTTGCTTCGTCGTGAAACCGGCGAACAGTTGTTTGTGCAACTTTAGGACAACTGCCAATCCGATCGTACTACTGATGATTGCCAAAAGGCTAACAAGCAGTGCCTGTTGATTTGGAACAATCAGATGGAGGGGATGTTCTTCGCGTAAGATTGTTGCATCGCTTCCCCAGACCTTCACCGCAATATTCCGCGTATATTCGCCAGGAATCGCCTGCTCTATCTTACCCTCTTTTAGATACCTCGGATGAAAGTAGATAGGTAAGGGAATTTCCGTAACTTCACCACCGGGTAGACTCGCGAAAGCGACGCTCTGATTCGTACCACCATTCGCTGTCTCTGGTGGTGTGAGAAAAGGGACAACTTCGCCGGTCTTTATATCTCTATTGATTGATGACACAGCCACATGGATAGTCTCTTCACTCTGATTGCGGAGGCGGATGGTCTGAAAGGTTGTCGGCTCAAATGGATTCGTCTGCGAGGTGTCAAGCCAACTGAACAGTGGACGCGGGTAGTAGATGGTATCCGCCCGCTGCTTGGCGTCTACTGCGCCTGTTGCATCTGTAGGCATCTCGATTAATGCTATTGAGAGGTATTCAGTCATCTCGGAGACAGTTGCCGTTCGCAACTGTACCCTTGTCTGTTGTTCCCACGTTTGCCCTCTATCTGTTGTGAAGCGGACAACTCCCGATACTTCTTCCCTGTCTGAGTTAGTTGTTGTGGAGGTCTTCAGCACCAGTTCACGATACCAGACCTCCGATGCGACGCGAAATCTACCAGTGGTCGAGAGACAGGTTTCTGCATCAGTTGTTTCAGCTTGCCAGCCTGTTGGCAGATGTACAACAGTTAGTGTTGATGGGAGACAAAGTTCAAGGTCAAAGGTCGCTGGTATCTTTCCATTTCTAACGAGGATTGTGGCTGTCATTTCGCTGTCGTGTAGGACGAGAGCGACTTGGTTGTTACTTGATGTGTTTTCTGCCGCTATCTGCATTCCAACACCATAAGGGATGGCGATTTCTAAGCTACCTTGTGTGTACGTCCGCGGCGCAGTTACCGTTTGGACATCCACATCGCCTGTTGTCAAGGTCGCTTCAAACCTATAGGTTTCCCCTTCACGCCATTCAAAATAGAGTGGCTCTGTCTGACGGGGGGGCGTGGGAAAATTGAGCTGCGCGACTCTCGCACCGTCGGCGTTAAAGGCATTCAGACGTTGAACGGGTGCTTCTGCACTCAATTGCACCTTTGCCCCCAATGAAAAGAACGTCACTTTCCATGAGAACGGTTCCTCTTTAGGGGCTGAGGCACAACTGAACAAGAAAACAAGGAGAGACAAATAGTAGGCAGCCTTGGATAAGAAGTCTAAACTCTGATTTATGAGATTGGTAGATGGTCCGTGATTAGATACTTTTTTAATCATAGCAAATCTTAAAATCATGAGAATCCTGGTTCAGACTTCTACTGAGATCTGATAACCGTTAAAGCCACTGTCCTATTAGCACTAAGTCAAGGACATTAACGACTTGGTCTCCATTAACATCGGCGACTATCCCGGGGCCCTCATCCCCCAAAAACCTGCTCGCGATTGTTAAGTCTTCCGCATTGACGAACCCGTCATTGTTGACATCTTCGCGGCGCGGCATAATCGTTGCAAACCCCAAATTATTGGCACCGGGTCCAACGCGGTAGGTTTGTAGGAGAGACGCATCCATGACATCCATGACGCGAACGAAATCCTGTCCACCGCCCGACCAATCGGGCTGGGTGATATAGAGACTTCCATCTGGCGCGAAGGTCAGTCCCCCACTGATAGAGGCATCTGCATCGTTGCTGAAGTTGGCGATCACGTCATCTTCGTCCCGAATCCACGCTTGTGCCGCAACATCGTAGACGAGCAGGCCCGGGTTTTGCCAACTCCCTTGGAGAAACATCTGCTTTTGTGAGTTGAGGGCGACGGAGCCAGGCGTGAAGCCGAGTTTGACTGTTTCGATGATCTCATCAGTCGTTGTGTCAATCAGAACGAGATGTCCCGAAATATCATTATAATTGCCCGTTGTTTTGAGAATAACAGTGGATTCGCCATCGTTAACGATTGTACTTGCGTTTGTCGGCACTGGAATGGATTTCAATATAATATCAGTCTCTGTATCAATCACTGTCACACTGCTATCGTAATAGGTCGTTTTTCGTTCAACTGGATCCCACTCCCATGCCGGATTTGAGACATAAGCTTTGCCGTTGAGAAGCGTGATGCCCGTCGGTTTGTTAAAGGAGCCGGTGAGGACCTTCGTTACGTTGCGATTCGGGATGTTAACGACATGCACCTCATGCGTCGCTGCACAGGTGACGTATAACTTCTGATTATTGATCAAAGCGATCTGCTGCGGCGTTGTACCCGCCTGGATCGGAATTTCGCCAATAAACTCTCGATCTTCTAAGTTAATGATCAAGATATTGTCACCGGAACTTGTTTCGCCAGTGATAGGTAAGTTAAAAGTCGTGATATAGGCGAGATGCCCGTGAATAGACAGACCTATTGCCCGCCGCCGCAATATTGGATCAAAGCCGATGCGGAGTATCTCGTTGTCAACAGCCCGTCTTTCATTCGGTTCCATCAGATCGATGAGTGAGAGTGAAGCAGTGATACCTAAGTCGGGATGCGTCAAGGCGTTTATGACCACTGCCAGCTCCTGAACCTCTGTTTGTCCAAAAGCGGGGGTAACGAGAAGTGTGAAGAGTATCGCACCGATGAGTAGGAACGAGTGTAAATTGTGCGAATGGCACGAAAAATGCCGCCGAGTCAAAAAAACTTTGTTCATTAGAACCTCCGTAATGAAACAAAAAACCCCTGCCTTCATAGCCTTTTTGTAGCAAGTGCTAACTTGCAAACGGCTCGAAAAGCAGAGGAGGCGACATTTTGTGTGAGTCTTATCCTGTCGTTTCGTGCAAGGATTTTATACCTTTATGAGTATTTCTATGTTCTGACAGGATATTGCTGCGCGCTGTTCCACTGCTTTCCCGCGAAAGCAGATGTGTGAAACACGATTTAGGCAGGTCTCCTGACTTCCGATCTTGCGCCCGCTGAACCTTCCCATCAATGCGTTGACAGTGGTTTCTACAGCAGATATTTATGATCGTTCACAGTGGCGGGGCCGTGGCGGATTCTCACCGCACTTCCCTATTCTCCGGCTCTTCCGGCACCTAAACCGTCAGCTTATTCAATTGTAATGCATATATTGTATCACGTTGTGCTGTTT
>VXZL01000107.1:0-629 GCA_009845505.1 Candidatus Poribacteria bacterium
GTCTCTTTTTTATTGCACCCCAAACCATTTCATGCTATCCTATTCTCTAAGGAGCGTAGGACATGCATCAACCCACAGAACCCCATCGCACAGCAAAAGATTTATCGCCCGAAGAATTAGCAGAATACCGCCAACGACTCGATCAACACCTTCAAAATCGGAAGGTAGATGAGGCGTTGCTCCAACGCGCTTGGCAAACAGCACATCGGGTCGCAGCGATGCTCTACAAAGACTTCGGGGCAACACAGGTTGTAGTGTTCGGTTCGCTTGCTGAATGTGCTTGGTTCTCAAAACAGTCGGACATTGATATCGCTGTCTGGGGCCTTCCTGGAGATACATATCTGAAGGCGTTATGGGAAACCAGAAATTTTAGCCCAGAGTTTAAAATCGATCTTGTCAACTTCCACAGTGCCAAAGGACGTTTCCGAGAACGGATTCAGGCCCAGGCTGTTTCGATCCAAAAAGGAGAAATAGACTTCAACTGGATGAACACCATAAATCAGGTAATTCCAGCGAGGAGCGAGGGAATTTACAAAAAAATGAATAAGCGAAAACTCATTGAGCGAATCGTCGACGAACGTACCAAAATAGAACAAACCGTTGAGGGAATCAAGATACGCTTAGAAAAA
>VXZL01000107.1:639-6503 GCA_009845505.1 Candidatus Poribacteria bacterium
CTGCTGAAGATATGGAAGATCTCAAGGTATTGGTTGCCATGCGTCTTTCACTTTTCTATACGGGATTAGAAAATATTTTCCAACGCATCGCCAAAGAAATCGACATAGACGAACCTCAAGGAAAAGAGTGGCATAAAGACCTATTAGAGCAGATGGGAGAATCCCGTCCGTCACGTCCACCCGTGATCTCTGAAGAGACGGTTGCAGCTTTAAAGCAGGTTCTAAGGTTTCGCCACCGTACTAGGCATATCTATGTATTTGAATTAGAACCCGAGAAAACGGCTGAGAACGGAAAAACGGTCTGCGATCTGTTCGACACGCTATCTGCAGAATTAGATACTTTTATTGATTACCTAAAAAAAGAGAACAATGACTGAACAGACCCAACTTAAAGATAAACTCCGAAATCTCGGGAGAATCAGTATGCCATATTCAGATTATACACCTGAAACCATTGTTGCCCGCGGCGATGCTATCTACCAGCAACGGCGAAGCGAAGTTGAACCACATCATAACGGCAAATTTTGGGTGGTTGATATTGGCACAGGTGCCTATGAAATTGGCGATAAGGACTTCGTCGCTGCATCGCGACTTCGTGCCAAGCATCCCAATGCCGTGACTTACTGCACGCGAATTGGGTGTCGCGCCGCGAATCCACTCGGTTTTAGACTTTCAGTCCTCACAGACTACCCCTCTGGAATCGTTACCGCCCGCGGCGAGGCAGTATACCAAAAACTTCAGAAGGAAGTTGAGCAGCACCACAACGGAAAATTCCTTGTGATTGATATTCAGACAGAAGACTACGAAATTGATATTCACGGGACGGTAGCCGTGAATCGCCTTCTTTCAAGGCATCCTAATGCCGTGATTTACCTTGTACAAATCGGGGACCAAACAGCATATCAACTCGGCTTTAGGGAGACTTATGGAACCCTCGCAAACAAATAGAGACACGCCAAATCTTTGAAATGATCAATTGAGAATTTGACGAATGACTGAACAGACCCTACTCCAACAGATCACAGACTTCTGCTCCCTACTCCGACAGATGGGAGTCAACGTAACGACAACCAATCAACTCAGTTGGTGCCAGAGCGTCCAACTCATAGACATCGGTGATCGGGACGTGTTTTATCACACGGCGCGGACAAATCTTATCTCTCAAGACACCGACCGAGAAACATTCGATCTCGCTTTCAGTCTGTTTTGGCGATACCCGCGCACAGAATTTGAAGCCGTTGACACAGAAAGCGAAACATCTGAACCGTCAAGTCTCCAAGACCTTTCCGATATAAGCGATGAACAGGACATACTCGAACAGTGGTTGGATTCCGAAACAGAAGATGACGCGGAAGGCGAAGAAGACGACTCAACGGCTTATAGTGTGGAAGAAGTCCTGAACCGAAAGGATTTTAGCGAGTTCACAACAGAGGATATGGAGAAAGCCCGGGAAATTATTGCGAAATTAGCAGCAATCTTGGCGACAAGACTGAGCCGCCGAAAGGTCGTCGGCAAAAAGGGCAAAATTATAGACTTCCGGCGGAGTTGGCGAAAGAGTCTCGCACACGGCGGCGAACCGCTCGAATTAATTCGGAAACAACAAAAAATTAAGAAGACAAAGATCCTGCTCCTCTGCGATGTCAGCGGCTCTATGGACTGCTACGCTAAATTTCTTATTCAATTTATATACGGCATGCAGAAAGAGTTAAAGGAAGTGGAGGTCGCAGTTTTCAGCACACATCTGACAGACATTACGGGACTCCTTCGGCGTAAAGGGTTAGCGGAGGGCTTAAATGAAGTGGCAAATGTCGTGCCAGATTGGTCGGGCGGCACAAAAATCGGTGAAAGTTTGCTGGAATTCTACCGACAGTTCGCGCCCTCCCTCTCGGCATATCGTTCAGTGGTCATCCTCATTAGCGACGGTTGGGACCGAGGCGATGTGGAAGTGCTGCGTCACTCAATGGAGATGTTGCATCGGCACGCCTATCGGTTGATTTGGCTCAATCCGTTGCTCGGTAGTGACGGTTACCAACCCATCTGTCGGGGCATCCGCACGGCGTTGCCCTATGTAGATTACTTTCTCCCAGCACACAATTTGGAAAGCCTTGCAGAACTCACAAAAATACTAATCCCTCTCTGGGCACAATAGCATAAAGAACAGCAAAACAATCTTATATTCAAGAAAACGAGGAAATCTAACTATGCAAGTTCAAGCGGCAGTGATGCTCCAACCCGGTCAGATAGAAATCCGCGAATTTGAGAAACCGACACCTGCAGAGGATGCACTTCTGTTACAGGTCGATAGAGTCGGCATCTGTGGAAGTGATAAACACATGTATCTCGGGCACACTGCCCTGAAATTTCCGGTCATCCCAGGACATGAGGTCGTCGGGACGGTGGCAGAGATTGGTAAAGATGCAAATCAGGTTATGAACGTGATAGGTGGTCCGATCAAAGCAGGCGATCGCGTAACCGTTGTGCCGGGATCAAAAAACTGCGGTAGATGCTACTACTGCCTACACGTCCCAGGTCGTCCAACGCTGTGTTCCGGGCGGACGATCTATGGATTTAGCAACAGCGAAACCCCGCCCTATCTGAACGGCGAATTTTCTGAGTATACCTACATTCACGGAAATTCTTGGGTCTATAAGATGCCTGAAAGTATCCCTGATGCAATTCAGGTGTTGACAGAACCGGTAGCCGTAGCGACGCGCGCCGTTGAACGCGCTTGTGCGCCGGGAGTGCCGCAAGTCGGCGACGGATACAGCATCGGAAATCGGGTTGCGGTTCTCGGATGCGGCCCAATCGGTCTGCTGGTTGTCGCAGTACTGCGTGATAGCGGTGCTGGTACCATCATTGCCACTGATCTCGTCGATAGTCGGTTAGAAATGGCGAAACAGATGGGGGCAGACGTTGTTATCAACGTTGGGAACACTACACCTGAAGAACGGATTGAACAGATACAAGACCTTACAAGTGGTGTCGGTGTGGATATCGCGATTGAGTGCGCTGGATTGCCGATGGTTTTCTCCGAAGCATTAGATGTCGTGCGACGTGGTGGGAAGGTCATCGAAGTTGGACACTATACAGATTCTGGGGATACCCAAGTCCGTCCGCATCAAATTTGTAATAAGGACCTGGATGTCTGCGGTGTGTGGGCATATCCACAAATCCAGTTTCAGACAGCGTTGGATTTCCTTCAGATAACACGCGCCCCGTTGGATGAACTGATAACGCATCATCTGCCGTTATACCAATTGGAAAAAGGCATTGACATGCTTGGACAAGAAGGTGTTTACAAGGTTGTGATTGAGCCACAATTGTAGCAAATAGGGCGTTCGCTACGCTTGACCGCTAACCAAAATCATAGGTAGGACGAAAAATGAAGAATCATAGAGGTATGCACATATTGATATATTGCTATATGCTGCTGTATTTCGGAATCGGGCTTAAAGTGGCTGCTTTTGCCGATAGCGAAGCATCTCCTGTCAAAGGTCTCCCTTCCTATGAGGCATCGGAGGAGCCGCCTCTCTATAAAACCATCGAAAGTGCGAAAACCTACATTGTGCAACATCAGAACCGAGATGGTGGTTGGCCCCTGGTCCCCGGCGGAGAGAGCAATGTTGAGAACACAGCGTTCGCGATTTGGGGGTTAATCGATGCCGGATGGGGGACAGGATCTCAGGTAATCAGAACTGGCGTTATGTACCTCAGGAACACCCAGTGGGACAACGGGAGTTGGAACAACAACACTGCCCATACCGTTTTTGCGCTCGTGGCTTTAGCAACAGCAGAAACCGATCCAGAAATCCGTTTTAAAGGGCTTCAATGGCTAAAAAAAGCACAAAATCCAACGGGTGCTTGGGGGAAAAAAGAACGTAGTGCTGACAATGTGCTTTATACCGCCGCTGTTTTAGCAGGTTTCAGGAGGCTCGGTTTCAAACAGAACTTTGCCCCTGTCTCCAAAGGGGCAGATTGGCTTGCAGAAAGTATCAACTATGACAGCGGTTGGGCACTACAACGCGGCACGCAGTCGGATATTTTCGTCACATCTTGGGTGATACAAGGTTTAGAACCCGTTTACGACATCGATGCCCAAATCGCGTGGCTAAAGCAGCTACAGAACAATGACGGCGGATTCGGCAGATATAAAAACAGTCCCAGCGATCCCGAAATTACCGCCATCGCGGTTATGGCACTCGCCGCCGGAAACGACCCACTTAACACCCGTCGTGTCTCTATCAACTACTTGACAAGTATCCGGCAGGAAGACGGCAGCTTCATCAGCAATACACCTATAGAACTAACAAAACCGGTTGCTAATTTGCAGTCAACCAGTTTTGTCCTTATCGCTATTCACGCGAAAACCGCAGATGAATTGGCTCTGGAGTGAGAGTGATAGACACCCCCGAAATGCAGCTACCGCGTCTCGTCAGCACCACCGGTGCCTCGCCATACCAGGGCCCCCGGCATAACATAGTGTTCACCTTTGGTTATCTGAGCGACCTGACGTTGGAAACTATCCGTCATGGAACTACTTTGCATGGAAGTGACACCACCAATCACATAAACCTTTGCCCGGGCACCGCGACACACTGAAATCGCTTGCCCGACGCTATATCCTTTTTCGGTGCGTTTGCTCGTTGGTTCGTCTGTGACAATGATAAGGATGAGGTCTCGTCCCGGTTCTGTCTGAAGTTTCGGTACCCCTTCAATGACCGCATCCAAGAGATGCTCATCCCCAGTTTTTGGGAGGCGAAAAAGCGATCTTACCTCTTCGGAATCCAACGGCGGCTTGGTCACAACAATAGTACTTTCGCCGCCACCGACTGCCGCCCAAAACCGGATCATCCCAAACCGATAATCCAATCCTGCCGACTTAAACACAGAGACCATCTGATCCAAACCGTCACAGGCAGCATCCGTCTTGGTTTCCATACTTAGACTATAATCGAAAATGAACACAACATCCACGGTTCCTGGACGACTCTCAACAAGATTCTCCGCAATGCGCTTGAATATCCCATCCACGCGAAGTATGGCTTTATCCGCAATTGTCTCGCCACTCTGGATCCGTTGCCCATCCATCCGACGCTGGTTCGAGTCAATCGGATACCATTTTCCGTTCGTCTCATCTGTGAGTTCTGCTTGGACCCGTTCGCTAATGCCGATGAAATTGAGTTGAACGTCGTTTCGACGGGACAACTTGATAATCTGTTCTCCAATCCTGTTTTTCGCTTTTGCGTCTGTCCATGAAGTCCGCATGCGAGAGTTAGTAACCACGACAAATTGGGTTGTAACCCCATCACGGAATTCCAACTCGTTCAGACCCTTCACGACTGCATCAAGTCCATATCCAGACTGAACGTTATTCCCAGATTCAACCTGCATGTCCTGGAGTGCGCTGGTAACGCTGAGATAGTCAAACGTCCACGGCTGCAGTGCCACACGCGGTTCACCTTGCACTGAGTGGAAACTCACCAGCGCGAATCTATAGTCGATCGTCTTTGCCTCTATAACAGCAAGCATATCGACAATCTTCTTTTCAAGATCAAAGAGATGTCCCGCCATCCGTTTGCTACCATCAACAACGAATACAATATCTACTTTCGGGTTTTGGGCGTGCTGTGTTGTCCGTTGCGCAATATCTTTAAGACTCGCACCTATATCTGCCTTGAGTACATCCTTTTTTTCCTTGGCACTTGGATCAACCATTATCCTGTGTCTGCGCCGGGGTGGACGAATCTGCGCTGCCGCCTGCAGTGCGCCTACTAACATACTAATTACACACAAGCAACATATCCACTGTTTTTTCATACAATCTCCAATTAAAAAATTTAATAAAATAGGTAGCGACTTAAACT
>VXZL01000424.1 GCA_009845505.1 Candidatus Poribacteria bacterium
AAATTGCATATATCCCTGCATCAACAACTTTTGTTTTTTAGTAGGATACAGAAATACCCTTTGGAGGTAATAACGAATGAGTGCAAAACGAACCTCAGGTGCCTTTATGACTTCTTTGGTACTCCACGCGGTCATTGCGTTCATTGCTGGCATTTATCTTGTCACGCAAACCGAACAGTTCAAGGATCTCGTCGGTGCCGAAGTGCTCCAACCCAAGGAGCCACCGAAGCCTAAGGTACGGAAACCCGTCGTCAAGCCGGTTATTAAGCCGACTGTCCCGACACAGAACACCGTCGTTGTTGAACAGGTGCAAGTACAACCTCGTGTAACAACCGCGTTTGTCGCTAAGTCGAACTTCCAACCGCAGACGGTTCTTGAGTTTTCTAACCAAAATGTTAAAGTAGAAGCACCGATTAATCCGAACGTTCCGCGAGTCGTTACGCCTAACGCACCCGTGCCAACGGTCGTAACACACGCCGATCTCCCCGTCTCGGACGCACCCGGTGCCTTGGCATTCTCAGCCCCTGTCGCAACTGCCCCCTCCGCGGGACCGGCTAACATCGGTCGTGGTGTCGCAGGCGGTGCCGTACAGGTCAAAGTCGCTTTTGAACGTCCACCCGGACTCGCAATGGTTGAGAACGTCGGTGCCGCACGCGACGCACTCGGCGATGTCGTTGAAAACATTACCCTCGGTAACGTTGAAGTACCACCCCTGCCCAGAGGCGAACCCGGTGGACGTGTTATCGGTAAAGGTAAGGACATCCGCGGCGTATTCCGTTTCACACGGATCCGTCACTCCCTCTCTGACTGGTGGGCTGATGCTTCTTCCCTCAACGCATTGACAAAGTGGCTCAACGAGCGTACGAAAATTAAAACCGACATGAACGTTGAAGGTGGCGCACTGAAGTTTACGGATGCCAACCTCTTCAAAACACCGTTCGTCTTTATGACAGGACACGATCCGTCACTCACCCGTTCGCGTAACTTGCTCGGACGGCAGTATGGGGGCGGTAAAATGGATAGCCGTCTCACCGAGACTGAAGCCGCCGGTATGCGTCGCTACCTCGTCGAAAGAGGCGGATTCCTCGTCTTTGACGACTGTGGTGTGAACGCGCCCGCACAGGCGATGATTCGTCTCTTCCTCGCACAGATGCGCTACGTCATGCCTGAATATCAAATTGAGCGGATCGCGAACGATCACGAGATTTACGATAACTTCTATGAAATGGGTGGTCCCCCTGTCGGATACGACATCTTCTGGTGGGGCACACGTCCGCCGAAACGGAACTTCCTCGAAGGTATCTCCGTCGGTGAAAGGTTGTCGGTTATCATGGTCCGTCGTGATTACATGTGCGCAATGGAGTCTGTCAGTCTCCCAACCCGTAGTGTCCACTATTCACCCGGTGTCTATCGTTTCATGACAAACGTTGTGGTGTATGCGTTGACCCACGGCTCTATCTCTGACTACTCCGGTTATGTGCCTGAAGACACGTTAGCCAAGAAGGAACTCCCGACAAGCGCACCTGAAGCCGCAAAAGTCAGCGGTTTTGAATAGAGTTTATATCATACGTATTATAGGGCTGTTTGGTTACCTCCAAGGGCAACTGAACAGCCCTATTTTTATTTCTCCCGCGTCTCTTTACAAAACACTGAGAAAAAACTGGATTTCACATCCGAGTTATGTTATCATACCGCAATAAACGCTCCATTTGAGGTGATAAATTGAAACTCGGTGTATCTACTTATTCTTATTGGCATTTCAAACCAGAACGCGTACCGATTGAGCACGTCATTGAAGAAGCCGCACGGCTGGAACTCGATGGTGTCGAAATCTTACACCAACAGATGGCATCCGAAGCAAACCCCTATCTCCAAAAACTAAAACGGCACGCCTTCATTCATGGACTCGATCTCTACGCACTCTCCATCCATCAAGGCTTCGTGTCGCCAGATGAAGCGACGCGACAAAAAAATATCAATCACACCGTTCACTGCATCCGATTGGCACACGAACTCGGCATCCCTTCAATTCGTCTCAACTCAGGGAGATGGGGGACTGTCCCCTCTTTCACTGAATTGATGGAAGTCGAGGGACAAGAACCGGCACTCCCCGGACACACAGAAGATGAGGCGTTTGAGTGGGTCATCGCTGCCATTGAAAAGTGTCTCCCAGACGCTGAAAAATACGGGGTCGTCCTCGGACTCGAAAATCATTGGGGATTAACATGCACACCGGAGGGAGTCAATCGCATCGTCTCGGCTATTGACTCGGAATGGTTGAAAGTGACGATGGATTGTGGTAATTTCCTCTCGAATCCTTATGAAAAATTGACGCAGATTGCAGATGAGGCGGTACTCGTTCATGCCAAAACCTACTACGGGGGCGGCGAATGGTATACATTGGATCTGGATTATGCTAAAATCGGCGATATTCTAAAAAATGCCGGATTTCAGGGATACGTGTCCATTGAATTTGAGGGCAAAGCGGACGCACACATCGGTGTCCCACAGAGCGTCCAAATGCTCCGTGACGCACTCTTTTTGTAGCATAGACTGTTAGTCTGTGCAATTCTATAGTCTGTGCAATTCTAAAGGCAAGATTTCCAATCCTGACCGCTGACCGCTGATGGCTGACGGCTGACTGCCATCTGTAGACTCTTGGAGGACCTAATGCTAAAAAAAATCACAATATCAATTTTGGCTTTCGCACTGCTCACAACAATAGGAGGTAGCACGACAATGGCAGAGACCGGAGAAATGGCGGGAGCAACGAACGCTTCCGAGGTGTGGCGCGCCTTACAGCGCATACAGACAACTGCCACCGTTCTACATACTGTCGCACACCCTGACGATGAAAACGGTGCCTTGCTAACGTGGCTCAGTCGAGGACGCGGGGTCAGAACCGGATTATACTCCACCACACGCGGAGAAGGCGGCGCAAATCTTATCGGACCCGAATTGTTTGACGCACTCGGTATTGTCCGCACCGAAGAACACCTCGCTGCTGTCCGCTACTACGGCATAGACCTCTTTTTTTCCAGTGCCGTCGATTTCGGCTATTCCAAACGACTCGACGAGACATTAGAAAAATGGGATTACCAAATGCTCCTTGAGGATATGGTGCGTATCATCCGACGCTACCGACCCGATGTCATCATCTCCCGATTTCAGGGAAATCGTCAAGATGGACACGGACACCATCAAGTATCGGGGGTCGTAACATTAGAGGCATTTCGTGCTGCCGGCGACCCAAGTCAATTCCCAGAACACCTCGCAGACGGATTACAGCCTTGGCAACCCAAGAAACTCTATATCTCGCGTTCCAGATGGCGACGCAGTGAGACCCAAACTGGCGATGCACCCCTGCTGAAAATTGATATGGGTGAATACAACGCCTTATTAGGGCTTTCTTATGCACAAATCGCACGTCAAGGACTCAGTTACCAACGTTCGCAGGGCGTTGGGCAGACCCGTGCGTCTAAGGGGTCTTCGCTCACCGAATTGCGGTTAGTCGATACAACACTTCCCAAGCAAGCGGAACCCGAACAGAGCCTTTTTGATGGGCTGGATACCACGATTATGGGGATGGCAGGGCTCGCCAACGCACCTGATTTGAATGCAGCCTTTGCACAATTTCAGGAGAGTGTCGACGCTGCGCGCCATGACTATGATGCCCGGTACCCTTGGGCAATTGTGCCTCACCTTGCTGCCGCTTTAAAAACTGCTCGCAGCCTCATTGAGGATGTCCAAAGCATAGACCTTGAGGACGCGACGCGCGCACATCTGCTTTTCCTGCTTCAAAACAAAGAACAGGAGTTGATGGGTGCTGCGAACGCCGCACTCGGGTGTTCACTGGAGGTGCTCGTCCAACCCGAAGGCGCACAAGAGGGATTCTTCCGATCCCCTGAAACTTTTACTGTCGCAATTCCGGGGCAAACGTTCTCAATCGGAATGCGGATGGTGAACCCCTCACCCGTTGCTGCTAAACTTGTTGATGCATCGCTCCGCACGCCAGAAGGCTGGAACGTACGTCAAACGCCAACAAACTCAGACCAGAAAGAGGGAATCATCATAAATGCAAACGAACCTGTCTCTCTCACGTTTGAGGTGGAGGTGCCACAGGATGCCGCATATACCCAACCCTATTGGACGCGCGCCTCTGAATATCACGACGCTGTCTATACACTAAAACGTCCAGAATTCCGATTCTTGCCCTTCGCACCGCCTGAAGTGCACGGTGTTATAACCTATCGCGTGGATGGCGTAGACTTCACACTGGCGCGACCGGCACAAACCGTTTCAATCAACCGACCATGGGGTGAAAGACGGCGGCTACTATCGGTGGCTCCCGCTATCAGTCTATCTATGTCGCCGCGTATCGGTGTTGTTCCGATATCTCAATCTGCGACAGCAGATGAGGAAACCACATTTACTGCCACAGTCGAGGTGCTAAATAATGTGAAAGGTGAAGCGGAAGGCACGCTTGCGCTCACGTTACCCGATGGGTGGCATTCGTCGCCTGAAAGCGCGTCTTTTGATTTCACACACGAAGGTGCCAGCAAGACTTTTACTTTCGATGTGTCTGCTGCGGGTGTAGAGGCAGGCGGAGATTACACAATTCAAGCCGTTGCTACTTATAATGGCGAGGAATATACCACCGGTTATCAAGCGATTGACCATACAGATCTCGAACCCCGCCACCTATACCGTCCTGCTACGATGACACTTCACGGCATTTCAATTGAACTGCCAGGGGAGATGGAAGTCGGTTACATCATGGGGGTCGGTGATAGGGTGCCTGAGGCACTCCAACAGATTGGGATCGACGTTCAAATGCTGGATCGTGAAGAACTCCGCACCGGTGATCTGAGTCGATACGATACCATCTTGATCGGCATCCGGGCGTACGCCGTGCGACAGGATCTCATCTCCTATAACGGGCGACTTCTCGATTACGTCCATAAAGGCGGCAACCTCATCGTCCAGTATCAGACCCCAGAATTTGATGCAGCCCCCTTCGGCCCCTATCCCTATACAATGGGTAGGCGACCAGAGGAGGTCTCCGAAGAGGACGCACAAGTGAGCATTTTGATGCCAGAAAATCCGATTTTCCAGCATCCCAATCAAATTACGGAGGCTGATTTCAACGGGTGGGTTGAGGAGCGCGGTTCAAAGTTCCTCACTGAGTGGGACGCAAACTATCAGGCACTCCTCACGTGCAATGACCGCGAACAGGAACCACAACACGGCGGATTCCTCTATGCCAAATACGGACAAGGCACCTATACCTACGCCGCTTATGCGTTCTATAGACAACTCCCCGCAGGTGTCGCAGGCGCATATAGGCTTTTCATCAACATGCTCAGCCTTAAACCCTAACTTGGTAGGCGAGGTTTCTAACCTCGCCGATCCACTTAATCCGCTTCCCACGGTGCCACTTCCCCAACAGGCGGTGGTGCCGGGAAGCGACTCACAACATCAATAGGTCTACCCACATCGGACGATTCAATGATCCGCTCGCACACCTCTAACGCATGCCGTGCTTGCGCACCATTACAACGCGGGTTTCGATCGGATCTAATCGCATCTGCAAAATCGGCAACACCTTTCCCCCAATCTAATCCGGTAAAGGATTTCGATGGCGAAGGTTCGTCCTGCCACCCGTCCTGCGGCGTAAATTTTTGGATACCGCGTCCATCATCGTGCGCTTGCAGAGAGAACCCACCCGCTGTGCCGTGGATCTCGTAAGGCGGAATCCCAGAAGCAACGGTAAAACTGTGATAGATGAGTCCGTGGGCGCCCCCCTTTTGTGAAACGTCGAATTCCAGCACACCAAATCCGTGATCTTTCTCATTCACCTCAAACTCGGTGCCTTTCCGCGGCCCTTGAGTTAGCGTTCGTTTCGGAACAGCGAGCCGTGCGAAACCGTGTACCGTCTTAACGGGTGCGATCATCGTCGTCATTGCAGTGAGTGGATAAGGCGCGACATCGCGGAAGGGACCCGCATGCATCAAAAACGCATCAGCGTTGGGATGCCAGTGTTCCAACGGACCGCCGAAATTACCAATCGCAGAGATAACATCGCCGATTTCGCCTTCCCGTATCCGTTGCCAGACGTTCTGTTGAACGTAACCGAGAATCGCCGACGGCGCACACGCCAATTTCAGACCCATCGCTTCCGCAGTTTCGACGAGTTCATTCGCTTCGTCGGTTCGGATAGAGATCGGTTTCTCAGAGTAGACATGTTTTCCCGCTTTCAGTGCCGCCAACGAAACGGGATAGTGAGAGATGTGAATCGTCAAATTCACAATCGCTTCTACATTCGGATCGTTCAGCACCTCCTCAAGCGACTTGTAGACGCGACCCCCATCTTTTTCTGCCAATGCCGAGGCACGCGCCTCATCTTGATCGTAGTAACCAACAAGTTCAATCCGATGTGGATATGCCTGACAGCGCGGCTGGTAACCCCCCGCTGCGATCATACCACACC
>VXZL01000454.1 GCA_009845505.1 Candidatus Poribacteria bacterium
GCATTGCTCAGTATTACCATCCCGTTTACGCTTGCTGTGTTGGTGAACCTTTTGTTGATCGCTACTGCAAGGACTGTTCACCTGACAGCAGAAGCTTATGGACGCTTGGGTATCATTTTCTGTCTCGCGCTTTTGTACACGAGTCTGTTTCTGGCGTTAGGGCTGTTAGTCTCGGCGCGTGTGCAACGGAGCGCGGTGAGTCTGATGGTCTTACTTTTGACGTGGATAACCTTTGTCGTTTTTATGCCCAGCACCCTCGCTTCAATTGCAAGTAGTTTTTCACCTGCCGAATCTTTTGATGAATTTTGGGATCAGCGCAACCCAGCTCAAGAGGACTTATGGGATAAATACCGCGAGTGGCTCTGGTCAGATGAATTGGACGACAGGACGTTAAGGGCGAAAAGCGATTTTTACACTGAGAACGTCGAAAGATCGGAACGTTGGCGCAAAGAGCGACTAAAGTACCAGAGTGCTCAGATGCACCGCGCCCGCGCCATCACCAGCATCTCACCCGCCACACTTCTCCAGCACCTTATTGAAGCGTTTGCTGGTACCGGGTTTGAGCGGCATTTGCAATTTGTGGAGAACACACAACACTACGCTCGACAATTCCGTGAATTCATCGTTGACACGGATAGAGGGGACCCTGAAAGCCGCCATATTATAAACGTTCGTGAAGGCATGTCCCAGAAACCTGTCAGCCCAGAGGCGGTTCCGAAATTTGAAGATACATTCAATCTTAGTAAGGATTTTAATACCAGAGCAGTGGAAATACTGCTCTTAGGACTATTTGTTGTTGTACTGCTGTCCGCTGCATATCTTGCATTTGTGCGAGTTGAGGTTTAATAGATGTTAACGACACTTATCCGCCGAGAACTCCTTGATAATCTTATGACCTTCCGTTTCGCAGCCGTCCTGATCATCACACTCTTGATGATTGTTGCGAATACCGCTGTGCTTATTCAAGATTACGAACAGCGTTTGGAGAGTTACAACGCTGCAGTTAAAACGCATTATCAGGAATTGCAGAAGGCAAAAACCTATTCTGCTATGTTCCTGTATGTCGATCGCCCCCCGAATCCGTTGAGCATTTTCAATGTGGGGTTAGATAAGCGGGTGGGAAACACTGTCGGTATCTGGCACGGGAACGTGCCTACGCTCTGGGATGCCTTTATGCATGGCACCGATAACCCGTTTATCGCATTCTTTGCTTCAATTGATATTGTCTTTATCTTCAAGGTGGTCTTAAGTTTAATGGGACTGATATTCGCTTACGATGCGATTGCGGGGGTGCGCGAGCGCGGCACGTTACGTCTCGTTCTTGCACAACCTGTTGGACGCGGACAGGTCCTGCTTGCGAAATATATCAGTGCGATGACGTGCCTATTAGTGCCTCTGATATTGAGTCTACTCTTTGTCCTGCTGTTGTTAACCTATTCTATTCCGCTGTCGGTTGCTGACTTCCTTCGCATCGCCGGGATTGTTATTACATCCTTCGCGTACCTATCCCTATTTTACCTCATTGGGTTGCTGATTTCCATAGCGGCCCGTAGAACCGGTACGGCGTTAATGCTCGCGATGTTTATATGGGGTTTTCTGATACTCGTGTATCCAAACTTGATTCGAGCAACGGTCAATCCCGGAGGCGACATTCAAGGGCGTGTGAAAACTGCTCACAACCAGATTCAACAGATTTTAGATGCGTATGAAAGAGAACGGCAAAAGTTTCTTGACAAAGAGGGAATTGGAGGGGAGACCTCAGAATTTAGCACAGCCTTGGAACTTTATACCGATGTACATGTAGATCCAGAAACCCTATCCACTTACATTGAAAATATGAGTCTGATTTCAGAAATCCGTCCGGAATCTGCACATTATGTCCCCATCGCTAAGAGATATTTTGATTTCATTGAACCACTGACGATCCGTACGACAGCAAAGACGTGGGGTATCCAGAAGCAGGCACTTGATGACATTTTTGTTCGGCAAGCTACAATGGATAGGGTATTGTTGAAATTCTCCCCCGTAGGCATTTATGACGCTGCAACGCAAGCATGGGCAGGAACAGATCTATCTGGACTCAGGGATTTTTTCGCGGCAGCGCAACGTTACCGAAAAGTCATAATTGACTATCTCTACACGAAGGATGCGTTTTCATCACGAGAATGGTTTGTCGCTGACAAAGACACTGTCGATTGGCGTACTTTTCCGAAATTCACCTTTGAGAGAGGCGAGGTCTGGACGAATGCAGAACGGGCATTACCAGATATGTTTCTTCTGCTCATAGCCAACCTCGCTTTGTTTATGGGGACCGTTCTTATTTTTACGAAAAGCGAGGTGTAGGATAATGTGGCATATTGCAAAACGCGAACTCTACGATAACCTCAATAGCCTCCGATTTGCCGCGACAACTGCTCTCTTGCTGGCGTTGATGCTGGTTAACGCTGTTGTCCATCTGCGGGAACACCCCGCACGGACACAAGCATATCACAACGCCACAACTGAGGCAATGAAGAAACTCGAAGGGCGCAGCAATGACTTATATCGCCTCGCGACAGAGGGACCTGGACTTCTGTATAAAGCACACTCACCCCTCCGTTTTTGCGCGGAAGGGGAGGAGGCGTTTTTGTCAATGCACGCCCGCGGGGAAAACTACTTTAGCAATATTGCCAATGTGAGACCACTCTGGCGGCTGACATATCCACAACAAACACCGAATCTACGCAATATCCGTCCTGATTTCACCACTCTGGATTGGGCGTTCATCGTCGGTTATGTGCTGAGTTTTGTCGTCATTCTGTTCACTTTCGATTCGATTTCCGGCGAACTGGAACGCGGCACACTGCGGTTGACATTAGCAAATCCTATCCCGCGGCACACTGTCTTGGTCGGAAAGTTTTTAGGCGCGTTCATCAGCATTAATATTCCATTTGCAGTTGCGGTATTGATGAATCTACTCCTGATTTCTACCTCAAACGCAGTGCAGCTCAATGCCGAGGCGTGGGGACGTTTAGGCATCTTGTACGGTATTGTTGTCCTCTATACGTGCCTTTTTACCGCTTTAGGACTTCTCATTTCCGCTGTAGCGCGCGAAAGTGGTGTGAGTCTGGTGGTCTTGCTGTTAATCTGGGTGAGTTTTGTGGTATTTATACCGAATACACTGGCATCTATCGGTAGTCGCACGTCGGTGCCGATGACGTATAGAGAATTTTGGAGCGAAGGTATTCGACTTGGGGAAGAGGTCCGTAAGACCTACCAAGATAAGTACGGAGACTCACAAACGACACCACTAGCGCACGTACGTGCCGAGTACCTCACTGCGGAGGCAGAACAAAATGAACGCTTCACCGCAAGGTACTTAAACCAGCAAATTGCACAGGGGAAACGGGCGCGAGCGATTGTTCGTATTTCACCAGCGGCAACCGTTCAACGCCTCTTTGAGTCTTTTGCTGGAACAGGATTGGAAAGGCATCTGCAATTTATTGAGAACGCGCAGCGGTATGCTCGTGAATACCGCGAATTCGTCGTTGATACCGATAGAGCAGATCCAGAAAGTTTTCACGTTATCGGAATTCAAGAAGGTATGTCGCAGAAACCTGTCAGTCCAGAAGCGATCCCTAAATTTAAGGATACGCTCAGTCTTAGCAAAGATTTCAATACAGCAGCAATGGATTTACTGCTGTTGGTTCTGTTTTTGGTTGTGCTTGTGTCGGGTGCGTATCTCGCCTTTGTGCGGCTTGAGATTTAAGGTCTGTGCGGATTTCACGTTGGAATACAACACAGGTCTATTAAACAAAGAACAGAGGCATGGAAAAGTTGGTTTGACAAATCAAGGCGAAACATGTTATCTTTTAATGCAGGTCTCATGAGATTCTCTGTTTCTGTGGACATATACGGATGAAAACAGGGAAACTTGCAAAATCTGACGCTTACGTAAGTTCTGAGGAGAGTATCCCAATGCTACAGATTGAAATTCACTCACCTACTCTTAAAAAAGAGGTTGATGCTCTGATTGGCGCGGGACTTTATCCTGACCCTCACACCTTAATCGTTGAAGCCCTCGAGAACCTGGTCCGTGAAAAAAAGAAATCCCGCCTTGATGCTTCAATCCAACTCTATCAAGCGGGAGAAGTGACACTTGCGAGAGCCTCGGAACTAGCTGGGCTGCACCGTTTTGAGTTTGAAGAGGTTTTAAAAACGAGAGGCATTTTGAAAATTGTTGAGGTTGGGTCAGTAGAGGAATTGAAGGAGGGCGTTTCGCTTATCAAAAGCTTTCACAGAGAAAAGAGTAAGACAAAGGAATAGTAAACCTTGGTCTTTATTGATACCGACATCCTCTCAATTTTCGCCAAGATTCAGCGTTTACCACTGCTGTTCGCAGTTTTTGATCAAGATGTACTTATGAACCCGGTAAACGCAGTGGGCAACCCTGCATTCGGGGCATGCGGATTACCGTTTACGATATTTTTGAATATCTTGCATCCGGTATGACAGTAGCGGAAATTCTTGACGATTTTCCGTATTTAACTGAAACGGACATTCTCGCCTGTTTTGCCCCTGCTGCCAATCCGAACCGATAATCAGAATGCTTTTATGGCAACGGTTCGCCCTCGTTGGCTGTCAGTTCCGCATAAAGTCCCTGCAGTCGGGTCGTCACAGGACCAACGTCCTTGCTCCCAATTTTCCTACCATCAACCTCTAAGACCGGACTCAACTCACCCACAGTTCCCGTCGTGAAGACTTCATCCGCTGTGTAGACTTCAACTAACGAAACATTCCGCTCTGTCAAGGGAATACCAGCGTCGCGAGCGATTTGGATGACCGTTCCCCGTGTAATCCCTGGTAGGCAGCTATCGGCGTGTGGTGTCAGGACATGCCCACGTTTTATGATAAAAATATTCGTCGCATTCGTCTCTGAAACATACCCGTGGATGTCGAGCATAATCGCATCATCCACGCCAGCGACGTTTGCTTCAATTTTGGCAAGGATGTTGTTAATCAGGTTGTTATGATGGATTTTAGAATCAACACACTGGGGTGGGTTCCGTCGGATTGCTGAGGTAATCAGGCGGACACCGCTGCTGGCGTAGATGGGTGGCTTCCACTCCGCTATTACGATTAAAGTCGTGCCGTACTGATTGACGCGGGCATCCATACTCGACGTGACCTTTTTCCCGCGGCTGAGCGTTAGACGGATATGCACACCGTCCCGCATCCCGTTGGCTTCGAGTGTTTCAAAAATCGCCTTTTTAATTTCATCGCGTGTCGGAATGCCAGCGAATGCCATAGCATGTGCAGAATCCATGAGTCGGTCGAGATGTGCCTCCAACGCGAAGATTTTTCCGTTATAGACACGTAAGCCTTCCCATACGCCGTCTCCGCCTTGAACAAGGCTGTCGAATACGGAGATTTTTGCATCTTCGCGGGGTAGGAGTTCACCGTTGACGTGGATTAATATATTTTCGTTTCTTGCATCAGGTAACTTAGGTTCCATATTTTCTCCATTTTAATAGTTATCAGTCATCGGTTGTCAGTTGTTGGTTAAGACCTGTAGGAGTTGCCTGTTGCTTTCTGCCACGAGGTTCTCTTTCTGACTGCTGACTACTGATAGCCGACAGCCATTCTACCATGTATCCCGCACACTTACACCTTCGTCAGCGAGATAGGTTTTGATGTTTTCGATTGTGAATTCGCCATAGTGTGTGATAGAGGCGACGATCGCAGCATCGGCGTTGCTTTCGACAAAGACATCCCGTAAGTGCTGTGGGTTTCCTGCGCCGCCGGAGGCAATAACAGGCACTGAGACTAAATCTGCAATAGCACCGGTTAATTCGAGTTCATATCCCGCCTTCGTGCCATCTGCATCGATGCTATTAACAACGATTTCACCGGCACCCAAATCAACACCCCTTGCTGACCACTCCAAGGCATCCCAACCGACCGGTGTCCGTCCACCGTCTATGTAAATTTCATAACCGCTCGGAATCTGTTCACTTTCCCGAACGCGTTTCACCTGCATGCTCAGCACAACACATTGGCTTCCAAACGCTCGCGCGCCTTCGGCGATGATATCGGGATTCCGCACGGCACCGGAATCTATACTCACCTTTTCTGCGCCCGCAAGTAGAACACGACGCATGTCCTCGAGCGTCCGCAACCCACCACCGACAGAAAAAGGAATAAAAATCTCAGCGGCGACAGCAGAGACGACATCAATCATTATATCGCGGCGTTCATTGCTGGCTGTGATGTCGTAAAAGACGAGTTCATCGGCACCGCCTTCGTAATAGAACCGCGCCATCTCAACGGGGTCGCCGACATCGACATTGCCCTGAAAGGCGACACCCTTCGTGACTTTTCCGGCACGGACATCTAAACATGGAATTATCCGTTTTGTTAGCATTTTTTAACTATGTACTCCTGGGCGGCGTTTCCGTTGTCAACGCCGATGAAAAATTAATAAGAAGCCTGCTCTGGGTTATGAAT
>VXZL01000117.1 GCA_009845505.1 Candidatus Poribacteria bacterium
GGGTGGAGGTGTGTATTTATTTTCAGATTCTACTATAAAGTCCCTGAAAACGCAGTATGCCAATTGCTAATTGCGAACCGCTAATAAAAAAGTTGCAACCAAATCTACAGTTTGGTGTATATTATAGACAAGCACCTCCGGAGGATCTTGATGCCTGATTTAGATGATGAGTTAATGGAACGCTACCGAGCGGGGGATGAGGATGCTTTTACGCTGCTCGTACGCCGGCATCAACAGCCCCTCATCAATTTCATTGCTCGGTATATCAATGATAGAGACAGTGCTGAGGATTTGGCACAAGAGACATTCGTTCGCATCTTTAAAGCATCGCCGCGCTACAAGCCCGGACAGGCGCATTTTAAGACGTGGATGTATCACATTGCCGCAAATCTTTGCAAAAATGAACTGCGAAATCGGGGAAGGCGAAATCGATACAGGGTTGATAATGTCGTAGATGGTAATGGAGATTCCGAACGGATTGACCTCATTGAAAGCGCACCGGCGGATGCGGCGTTCCAACCGGAAGTCGCACTTGAACGAAAAGAATTGCACGACGCGATCCAGAGTGCAATCGCCGAGTTACCCGAACAGTACAGAGTCCCGCTTGTCCTCCGCGATCTGCAAGGACTGAGTTACGATGAAATTAGTGAGACACTTGAACTCCGTAGCGGTACGACAAAATCCCGAATCAATCGTGCAAGGCTCATGCTTAAGGATAAATTGAAATCGTATGTTTAATGCACATAAGGAGAGATCATGAACTGCTTACAGGCTGAGGAACACTTCTCCGCCTATTTTGAAGATACACTTGATTATCAGGCATTACGCGACTTTGAGGCACATCTCGCAGCCTGTGAAGCGTGTCAACACGAATATGCCCGATTTCAAGAATCTGTTAAGGCTGTCCAGCAATTGCCGCAGATTGAGCCATCTCCCAACTTTATGCCGAAGTTGATGCAGCGGCTGGCTGAAGAACCGCACGAGTTCGGCGGTATTACGGAAATTATCGCAACAGGTTGGCATCGACTACAAGATGGGCTCCGCCGTCCCAGATGGGCATTTAGTGGTATCGTTGCTTTGCTTCTTATCGTCGCAGTAGGAGGCTACTTCTACCAAGCTGGTCTCTTATTTGATCGGGACTCTCAACCTGCTGTCGTGGTGACACCGGCATCCGAACCGTCCCGTCTCGGACCCCCACCTATTGAGTTGCCCGTAGATGTGCGGCGTCGGGTGAGAAGTATGGATTCATTTTCGCCCGGTGGTGTAATCCAAACATCGCGACAGCCGATGCAGCAGCACTATGTCTTAAAGCAGGTTAGCTACACCAGTGCCTCCACAGGCGGTGGGCTTTGAAATGGCGATTGGCAGTCAGCGAATGACGATTAACCAATAACCAACAACCAACTGCCAACCACTAACAGCCAACAGCCAAAGGATGATAAACGTATGCACGCGAAAGCATTAAAACAACAACAATTGCTAATTGGATTACTCGGTCTACTTTTCTATGCAATCCCCTTCAGCTTTGCGAACGAAAGTATCCTACAGATGTTCGAGAAGGATTTTCAGAAGATAGTCGCCGATGCCCGTCCGGCTGTTGTCAAAGTCGTAGCGACGCAGGTCAATTCAGTATGGCTCCAGCCGAATCCGAAGCGGTTAGCACTCACCCGCCAAGACATCGGTTCCGGTATCCTCATTGACACCACTGGACACGTCGCAACAACGACTTTTGAGATGGAGAATCCGGGTAAGATTGAGATCGTCTTTAGTGATGGAAAGGTATCTTCAGCAAAACTGCTCGGCACGGATACACTCACCGACATTGCAGTGCTTCGCGTTGCTGACACGCCACTGACAACTGCATCTAAAGCGACAACGAAATCTATCAAGTGGGGAGATTCCTCAAAGATTGACACGGGTTCGTGGGCTGTGACGATAGGCAGTTCTTACGGACATAGCCCCATTATTTCCTTCGGAATCGTCGGTGGATGGGATACCTTGCCGGATCAAATGTGTGGGGAACTCATTAAAATCAACGCAGCCATTACACCTGGAAACAGTGGAGGTGCTGTTGTCAATACGTCTGGTGAGATCGTTGGAATGATACTCGCCGTTCTGACAGAGCCGATTGGCATTAATTCACCTGCTAATGTGCTGTTCGGGAAACAAGACGATATAGACATTACACAATTTCTTGGGCAACCCTCACCGTTAGGGTCTCGTAATCAAGAGATCGCTTTTGCGCTGCCTATAGAGGCAGTTCGCACGGTTGCCAAGGAAATTATAGAACACGGAAAGGTCGCGCGCGGTTGGCTCGGTGTTGAGGTCGATAGCGGTGAGTCTGGGGTCTATGTTACCCGTGTAATTGACGGCAGCCCAGCACACAAAAGTGGACTCTTGCCCAAAGATGTGATTCTTGAATTGGACGAGACCACTGTGCGCTCATACGCTGAATTGTTAAGATGTGTCGTAACCAAGCGACCGGATACGAGCGTCCAACTTAAAATTGATAGGAACGGGACGGCGCAGCATTGTACGGTAATATTAGGTGAGAAACCGGTGATGCCCATGCCCCTATCGGACAGTGTACCAAGCATTGGGCGGTAATATCAGGTGAGAAACGCTAACGCGTTATCCGCTGAAACTCCGCTACATAAGCCGCTGCAATCTCCTGATTCCCTTTGATAATTAAGATGTTTTCGGAGTTGCGGGTTTCTGCATTTTTCGAGAAGTTATACGACCCCGTCACCACTGTCTCTCCATCAATTACAATCACCTTGTGATGCATAGCCCCCCTGTTTTCATCCAGCACCACTGGTAAACCTGCCTGCTTCATCTTGTTGTATTCGGAATATCGCTTGTCAACCTGTCGTCCCTCAAACACGCCGCGTACATCAACGTTGGCTTCAAAGCGATCGCACATCGCCTTGCCGAGCCTGTCGTGTGTGAAGGAGAATGCCATAAAATGGATAGATGTTTTCGCCGACTGGATCTCCTTGAGAAGCGGTGAGATGGTATCGTGGTCTGGAGAAAAATAGGTGGAAATCTGCGTGCCGTCGCTCAGTTTCACCTGTGGATAGACCACAGACATGTCAGAGGACTTCTCAACCTGTTCACGCAGAAACAGTTCCCGAAATTCCTGTGTGAAGTTATATGCAAGTTGGACTGAATCGACGAGTATAACATTGTTGTTGTTCTTGTAGGCACCGTTGTAGGTCGTGTTATAGGAACCCGTCCAGACGTATCGTTCATCAATCACGACAAACTTATGGTGCATATAACTGTCGGGGTCTTTATCGTCGCCGACAGGGATACCAGCTTCTTGTAAGCGTCGAATTTGTTCTTCAATATTGTCAGTTTCAGTGAAGATTTGCACTTGGAGTCCACGGCGATGTGCTTCGATTAAAGCGTCGGCTATCGGGACAGAGTTCAGATCGTAAAGCGCGGCATCAATTCGCGCTGCGGCATCGGTGAGTCTCGTAACGAGTCGTTTTTCAAGGGAATAGTGATTAGTACCAGCAGTGACTTCGCTAAAGTAGACTTCCCATGGTGTTTTGGTCGTCGCCCCACGGGTGCTTCTATAGTATCTGATACCGAAGCCGATCGCAACGGCACAGAGTAGGATAAGGAGGAAGGGAACAAATAGGTTGGGTTTGCTGGTTTTGGATGTTGTATCAGTTTCGCTTACACCCGAATCATTGTACATGTTTGCATGTCTCCGTCCATAAAGCATCGGGGTTACAAACCCCTCCTACAGGGATTCAATAAAGCATTGGGGTTACAAACCTCTCCTACAAGGGATAGGGGGTTATCATTAAACGCCCCAACGTTTTCGGGATTCCTCCAAGGATTCGATTTGTGCGTTCTCCTGTTTCCATGCGTAATGCCCTTTCGGTTTTTCGCCGATCCAGCGTTCGTCAATCGGTTCCGAGGCGAGTTGATACCGCGTGTCCGCAGTTATCCGAATTTTGTTGGATGTGTTAACGAGGGAGGCGTGCATCAGGAACATACTGAAGATAATAACGTCGCCTGCTGAAAATGCTGTTGTTGCCCAGTGTCCGCCGAATTTCTCGACGATTTCAAGCGGATTGTCGCTGAAATGTCCTTCAATCAGATCACGGTCAACATCCGATTGTCCGTAGGTGGCGCGAATCTTTTCAAATCGATTGGAACCCAGACAGAAAACAATCGGACCCATATCAAGCGAGACATCACCGAAAGGGGTCCAACAGGAGTAGAGATCTTGTGTGCCTCTACCCATAAAGACGATGTCGTAATGGATTGGAGAACCCGCCCCCGGTCCCGCTGTGCGAAGCCATTTGAAATCAAACGTCCGTGCCTCACCACCGAGGAAGTGCTTGAAGAAGTCCATCACGGGTTTACCTTCAACGACTGCTTTAAATGCCGGTAGCTGCGTCCACGCTTTGTTGCCCATTGAGCCGGTAGATGTCGGTTCCAGGTAATCCGGATTGAAGATACCATCCATTAAGGGAGCATCCGGTGCGAGCATACCTTTTGCTTGTAGTCTCTCCAGAATTTGGCGGCGCGCCGTGAGGATTGTCTCTTTGTCATGCAACCCTCGGATTAGGAGATAACCGTCTGCTGCTATCCTCTCTTTCAAAGCGTCAGGATTGTCGAGGATGTCGTTGCTTTCTCGTAAATCAGTGCTGACTTCTACTTCTTGAAGTAAAAAGGGGAGTTTCATTGTTTATCCTGTTTTATTTGGTCTGTTTTAAGTGCGTACGTACCCCAACGCACCTTCACGATCTCGTTAGCATCCACGAGTCGCTTGAGTTCATTTTTTATCGCCGTTGGATATCCCTCAACAGCATCAACAAGATCAGAGGTCTTGTTCCTACCCGCAGCAAGCGCAGCGAATATCTGATCGCGGAGCGGTACACGTAACGGTGCCCCACCTCTAAACTTTTGCAGCACACGATTTGCTTGCCGTGAAGAGCACCCTAAGACCCGTTCGACTTCTTCTCTGCTGGATTCAGCAGTGAGTTTGGCACGTTCAGCTTCAAAATGTTGGCGCGTGGCTATTGTCTCAGCAAGTTTGTCGAGTCCACCAGCGACCTCAAAATCTTCCCAATCAAAAAGGAGTGTTTCAGGCCTGTCGGTAATGTCGGGCAGTACCAGATTGGAAACTAAGACAATCGTCTTGTCTGTTAAGCGATTCAATCCTACCCGTCCTACAAGTTCTGCAAGTATACGAACGGCATACTGCTTATATATGTCTTGGACCCGTTCGTCTTCGTAGCGGTGAGATTCGAGTTCACCTTCATAGGAGATGGGTTTCTCGTCATTTCCAAACAAAGTCTGTGTTTGCAACCATAAGAAACCCGCTGCCCAACGCGGAATGCTGACTATCCAGAGAACTTGCGCTTCTTCAAAACCTTCTTCTAACCCGATTGTTTTTTTGAAATCTGTTAGGACAATACCTTCGCCAAAAAAGTTGATTAAATAGGGTAAATATCCTAAAGTTAAAGAAACGCTAACTTAGAAAGGATGTTTACCCATGTCAGAGATTCTATCATTATTTTCGGTTTTCAGTCCACATTTATCGACAACACCACTTCGTCAGTTGCGTCATATCGTGTTCGCAGTGCTGGCGATGACCGGAAGCGTGACGCTGCGAAATATCTCACGCTGGACGCTGAAAGGCGGGAGTTATCGCAGGATCCAAAGGTTCTCTCACACCGTCTTGCCGTGGGGAACGCTGTGTTGGGTGTTCTTCAGAACCCATCTCTTTGATCCCGATGACGTGTATCTGCTGGCGGGTGATGAAACGGTTGTGCGAAAATCAGGTAAGGCTACCTACGGTTTATCACGTTTTTTCGCATCAACCATCGGTAAGGCGGTGCCGGGTCTGGCGTTTTTTGCCATTTCCATCATCAGTGTCAAGGGACGCCGTTCCTATCCGATGTGCATGGAACAGGTCGTCCGCAGTGAAACTTCACAAACACCGAAAGAGGCGACGCAGCCCTTGACACCTTCACGAAAGAAAAGAAAACCGGGACGTCCGAAAGGGAGTCAGAACCGAAACAAGACCCAGGGCGTCCTCAATGACACTTTGAAACAAGTGCAATCGCTGCTCAAGACGGTCTTAGCAACGATAGCGGGCTTTCTACCGATCCGATACTTGCTCCTTGATGGCGCCTTCGGCAACAATAATACACTACAGAGGGTCAGAGGCTGCGGGTTGCATCTGATTTCAAAACTTCGTAAAGATGCTGCCCTGTATTTGCCACCCGAGATACCTTATCAAAGACGCGGCAGACCGGCGATCTATGGTGAAAAGTTCAATTCAAAAATCTTAAAGTTGAATCGCGTTTTTTTGTTTATTTTACTGCAAGTGTCATGCCAATGCCTAATGAAGGACCCTATTTGTGATAAAACTACTGGAATTCTAAATGTACAGGTAAAAATTGATATGAGACCTTGATTTTCAGTAGACCGGGTTCCAACAAAACTATAAC
>VXZL01000218.1 GCA_009845505.1 Candidatus Poribacteria bacterium
AAACAGAAGTCATTATGCTATAATAGATATAAATCAACTCATTAAAATCCTCTTAAAAGGATCACCAAAAAATGACAAGCGAACGGCTTACCCTTGAAGAGATGGAGCAGAAATATCCCGATGAATGGCTCTTCATCGTTGACTGCGAATATAGCGAGAATACTGAACTGCTGTCGGGGTGTGTCCTTGTCCATAGTCCTTCTCGTGCTGATGTTTACAAAGTCTCATCACGTTACAAAGGTAGCGCAGCAATACACTGTACAAGCAAATTACCCGAAGGCATGGGTTACCTATTGTAATGGGCCGCGTTTCCTTTAACTCTACAGCTAAATCAATCTTTCTCCGTCTTAAAGTCGGCAGCATCAACACCGATATGACTCGCGATATACTTGTAGCACTGGATACAGGTGCCTCAATTAGCATAATTCCGACAGAAGTTGCCACGGACTTGGGGTCCGATCTCTCAAATCCAAATGAACAGATGATGACCGCAAACGGGATTGTCTTGGCAAATCGTATCACTGTGCCTAAACTGACAGCAATTGGTGAAACGGTTGGGAATATTGATGTTGTGTGTCACGATTTACCAGACGGTTCAATAATAGAAGGGCTATTAGGTTTGAATTTCCTCAGACATTTTGATGTTAATATCTCATTCTCAACCGGAACTATTGAACTTCATCGACGTTAATCCGGTTTTGAAGGGACAGCAAATATGACAGACAAACCAAATATCGTTTATCTCCTCGCTGATCAGATTCGCGCGTGTTCACTATCCGTGTACGGCGACACACAGATCGAAACACTGCACATCAATCGCCTCGCACAAGAAGGTACCGTTTTTTCAAACGCAATCGCCACCGCACCCGTCTGCACCCCCTATCGTTCCATGCTACTTACCGGACGGCACCCACAGACGACCGGTCATCTCATAAACTTCGTCAGAACCCGGCACGATGAAATCGGACTCGGCGACGTTTTCAACCGAAACGGCTATCGGACAGCGTGGGTCGGTAAATGGCATCTCCACACCGGTTCATTCCCAGAAATCGGCGGCCGCGACTACGTCCCCGAAGGACGCGACCGTCTCGGCTTCCAGCACTGGCGCGGCTACAACTTCCACACCGACTATTTCAACGGAACCGTGAACCTCGACGACTGGCGGAACGAAAAATGGGAAGGCTACGAAACCGATGCCTTGAACCGATACGCCTTTCAGTTTATGGACGACGTAGAAGACGACACTCCCTTCTGTCTGTTTATTTCTCCGCATCAAGCACATTCCACACCTTACGAGTTCGCACCCCAGGAATACTATGACCGGCTGCCTGCAGAACTCCAATTACCGGAAAACGTCCCTGACTCCGTTAAAGCAGAATCCCTAAGAATCTACCGACACTATCTCGCCATGACACTAACGGTAGACGATATGCTCGGTGAACTGATGGCGTATCTCGAAAGAACCGGACGCGCTGAAAACACACTCCTCATCTTCGGATCCGATCACGGCACACAAGGCGGCGCACAAGGCATCAATTTCTGGGCGAAACGGGAACCTTACGAAGAATCCATCAAAGTCCCACTCATTATGCGCCTCCCCGGCGTTTTTGAGGGCAACCGCACCTGTGACACGCTCACATCCCCTGTCGATCTGTTTCCATCCCTCTGCGGTTTATGCGGCATCCAACCACCCCGAACCGTTGAAGGCTATGATTTGTCCGCAGCTTGGCGTGGCGAAACCGACCCCTTTGAACAGGATGCCGTCTTAACAATGAACTTCGGTTCAACCTACGACTATCTCGTTGATGGTAACGAGTGGCGCGGTATCCGCACAAAAACGCACAGTTACGCCCGTTGGCTCGACGGCAAACGGATGTTATACGACGTAGAAGCAGACCCTTTGCAAATGAATAATCTGATTGACAACCCCGAAGCCAAACCATTATCAGACGAAATGGAAACCACCCTCTCTGATTTGATGGACGCACGAAACGACACACTCCAACCCGCGACGAGTTACACAGATTGGTACGACGCACAACGCCGCATCGTCCGCAACGCCCACGGTCCCCTCGGCAACCCAGAAGACGAGCCGGATTGGTCATTGTTGAAAGGTTGAGTTGAAGACTGAAGTTGCAAGTTTCCAAAGGGCTCTCATAAATACAGGAGATAAATCATGAAAATGCAAACTTTTACGGCAAGCATATCGCAAGAAGATGAATGGTTTGTAGCACAATGCTTAGAGGTAGATGTCGCAAGCCAGGGTAAAAGCGAAGACGAGGCGATACAGAATCTCGCAGAGGCGTTGGAACTCTACTTTGAACCGCCGCGACCCACCGTGATGCCGAAGCTCCGAAAATTTGAGGTTAACATCAATACCGATGAAACCCCTTCCGTATCGTCAGATTAAACGTAAACTGGAAAAAGCCGGGTTTTCTATCAGGCATCAACGCGGCAGTCACGTGAAGTTTGTCCGTGAAAGTGATGGTGAGGTTCGGACGGTAATGGTTCCACATCATCGTGAAATTCGCATTGGGACGCTGCGTGCCATCGTGCGTCATGCTGGTTTAACCCCAGAGGAGTTCGATGCACTTTAATGAAGGATTGGCATGACGCACAACGCCCACGGCACTCTCAGCAATCCAGAGGACGAACCCGACTGGTCGTTCTTAATTCGGACAGGGAGATACACCCTTGAATAAAACAAAGATGGTCTACTTTGAGAAAGAGGATATATTACATCTGGCGATTTCTGAAGAACCAGACTGACTCTCCCACACTCTCTCACCAAAACCTTTCATCATACGAGACAGACGCTAATTATCCTAAAATCCCGTAAATCCTGATTCAGACAACTCACAACCCATAACCCACAACCCATTTTTTACTTGACATCAGTTAGCAAAAAGAGTATAATATATCATAAAGACTTTCCAAAGAGGTTAATATTGTATCAAACCACAAAACGCTGGCGCAGAAACCGACACAACATTTTCAGCGGACCACATAAGTTTCTTACTGACTATCAACCGCTGACTGCTGATTGCTGACCGTTGACCGCTAACTCAAAAATGTTACACTTTTCGCCAAATTATTTTTTTTACAACAGAAAATTAAACACCAACAAACCCTTACGGTGACTGGGTTCTCTCAAGTTACGCACCACACACAAAATGTTACACCAGTGTAACATTTTTAACGCGAATTGCTGAAAAACATACCGTTAAGTTAAAGCCATGTTCACGATAGTATTATCCTGCAAATCCGCTTTCGTACATAGAAAGAGACCTTAGGGTACTATGCCCTAAAGCTTCTTTTTTATTTTCGACCTTTGAATTTCCTATTCCTTTGACTCATCAGGATAATCAATCGACCATTTGCCCCGACCATCCCCGGAAGGCTCTTCTTTCCAGAGATCAAGGAACTTCTCAGGAGCGTTATGCTCCGTAAGGTGTGACATAAACATGTCATGAAGCTCCTTGACAATTTCCATATTATCCGCAGCGATGTTGTTCTCCGCTAACGGATCAGCCGGTAAGTCAAAGAGTTCCGGTCTGCCGTATTCACCAACAGGCGCATATCCCCAGCGTTCCGTAACGAGGAACGGAGTCGTCGCTTGACGCGGTACGCTCTCATCCCGTGCAGCGATATGACACCCCGTTACCGCATAGTCCCGATGCTGTCTGCCGCCTTTAAGGAGCGCGTCCGCGAAGGAGCGTCCTTCAAACGGTTTCGGTGGATCCAAACTCACACCCGCCAATTCACAGAGCGTCGGCATAATATCCATCGGTTGCGCGATGAGATCAAGGCGTTGCCCGGACGGTACATCTCCACCAGCAATCAGGAACACTTCGTGGTTAATCTCTGGATACGTCGGCCAGTAGCGTGAATCTTGTGGATCGATGTTAGATTTGCCTGTCCGACTGTGTTCACCTATGGACATCCCGTGATCGGATAGTACAACAACGAGGGTATCGTCCCACAACTCCAAATCTTCCACCTTCTGTAGAACCCGTCCGATGTGTCTATCGATGAGTTCCGCCTCACCGGCGTAATGCGCCCAGAGGTTGTGGAGCTCGGCATCCGTAAAGAGAGAGGATAGACCGTAGTTCGGGTGTAGCATCGGCGGTCCCGTATAGTCCGGATCGTAGCGTTTAACAAGATATTCCGGTGGATCCCACGGTTCGTGTGGATCGAAGAAATCTACCCAAAGGAAGAAAGGACCCGAACGGTGATTCTCCTCCAACCACCGAATCGTGGTTTCGGAGGTCCTACCGGAGAACGTCTCTGATTCGTATTGATAATAGCGGTTCGTCCAGCGATGCGTGTTCGGCAAGGTATGCCCGCGATATGAGGGATGCGGTCGCGTCTTCTCATTCGGCATAACGATTCTTATTTCGTCGTTGAGGTGGAGGAGCGGTTTGTCTCCCTCTTGCCCGCGATGCTGGAAAGCAGCATGGAAACAGTGTTGGAACCGGACGTTGAACAGGTGCGGGGTGTCACATATCAGCTGCGTGGCGTACCCTTGCTCGCTCAGGAGTTGCGCGATGATACTCCGTCCACTCAGATCAATTGGCTGCCACGGATAGTGGGGCCACCCGACCGTCGCAGTCATAATATCTGTACGGTGTGGTACCGTCGGGAAACTGCTCATGTAGAATTTGTCGATAGCAGTTGCACGCTCCGCCTCGAACTTGTCGAGCATCGGTGTACGAATCGGACGTTTTGCCCGTTCGCCTAAATTGTCGTAACGAAAGGTATCGGTAATCAGTAAAACAATATTTTTCATATTTTGATAGTCAACCTCGTTGCGATCGCCGGTTGGGCAATCATCGGTTACCGCGCCTTAAACCTCTTGGCGCGTCGTTTTTAGCAGAAATAGTGTCCCTAACAACAACGGCACGATGATAGCAGCAGAGACAACGATAGAAACCTGCGCCCCGATGAGACAGGGGAAAAAGAAAATTGAGCCTATCATCGAGCCCTTCAATGCAAAGTAACCGTTTTTTTCATTCGGTTGCAGGTAAAGTGAAATCCGGGTGCCAACTGTAGCAATGATGCCTAATATTACCCAAACGATATAAGGCTTCTGAATATCGGGTTCCAGCCAGTAGGGCAAAAAAGCAATCGTAAACGCCAGAATCGTTGCAATCGCTGAGAGCAGCAGTGCAGGACGAATGCCAATCTGGAGCGGTGTTGTTAGGATGCTAAGTTCTTTGTCACGTGAGAGGTCTTTAAAGGTCGTCGTGATATGGGTGCCTAAGTCGTAAAGCGTTGTGGCAGCAAAGGCGTACCACACCAATCGTGGCACAGTCCCACTCACCGCTAACGCACCGAAAACGCTCAGGAGTCCGATACCCAAAGGCAGTGTGAGACTGCCTAAGATGCCTTTCGCTTTGAAAATGGCGTTATAGAGATGTGAAATTGCGACCAACCCCATTACCAACAAACCGGCTTTGATATTCAGATAGAAACCGCCAATGACGCATAGCCCGTAGATAACACTCGCCGGTACAATCGCCTGTTGGGGGGTGAGACGTTGCGATGGTAACGGACGCTCTGGATTTGTCTGCTTGTCGGTTTCATGGTGAAAGTAGTCGTTCTTTATCATTCCGGCGAAGTAGCCGCAGAGCGCAATCAAAAGGACTACAGTGACACGCCATGTCCAGTGTCCTTCATTTGCAATGAGTGCCCCCGGAAGTGTGGCGACAATCGGGATCGCAAAAAGCGGGTAGCGAATGAGTTCCAGGTAGGCTTTGAGCCGAGTCATTATGTTAATTTCCTACTAAAAATTTTCTCGTGGCACACCGGCTTCTGTTACCGGTGAGTTCCTCGGATCAAATGTCTCGTCTACGCCGTAAAATTGCTCGCCTTGTGTTCCGATGCCGAGTTCCGTTACGTTAGGACCGACCTGTTTATTCCCCTGAATAAAGTTATCTCGGAGTCTACCACCGTCGTAGACTGCCCAACCAACATTCATCGTGATATTATTGGAGACTATCTCTGGTGAGGCAGTGGAATAACAGACGATAGCGTTCTCGTAATTCGCGCGAAGGATGTTATATTGGATACGGGGTCGGGAGTCGTCTTCGCATGTAATTCCGTAATTGTTGGCAGTAAATTCGTTGTATTCTACATCTGGAGACGAGCTCCCTCGGAATTGTGCCCCTATACCGTTTCTATTAAATTCGTTGCCCGTAATAGTGGGTCTGGTGTTTTCAGAGAGTACCCCTGTTTTATTTTCACTGATGAGGCACCTCTCGATTTGCACGGCATCTGTTAGGCATGTAATACCGGTAGTTGCGTGTTGAATGCGGCAGTATGTTAGACGGCTGTTCGGACTTTCAGCTGCAATCTGAATGCCTGCCCAATCGCCTGCTTTCGGTGGATCGGCAGCAATAGTTTGCTGTTGACTTTCTCTGCCCCCGAGTCCTCCACCTCGCAATTGTTCTTCTATGCCCATTGTAGTAGACGGGGT
>VXZL01000041.1 GCA_009845505.1 Candidatus Poribacteria bacterium
GAGATATTCATGTTAGAGCAGAACTTTAAGATTTCGTGCCTTGTAGCAATATTGACGTTCTTGGTTGTGATAATAACACCGTCTAATTTACTGGCAGAAGGTGCTGAGAAAATGAACCTTAAAAAAGTAATATTTGAGACCGATATGTCTACCGACGTAGATGATGTAGGGGCATTGGCTGTGCTTCATGCCTTGGCAGATAGTGGAGAGACTGAGATCCTTGCTGTTAGTTTCAACGAAGTACATCCGAGTGCTGCCAACGCTATTTGTGCGATAAATACGTGGTACAATCGCGGGGACATTCCCATTGGTATCTATAAAGGTGATCTCGCTGATCCTGATGAATCCAGTTATCTGGATGCACTCGCTAATTTTCCACATCATCTCCCGACCACTCCTACACCGAGTTCTTTGGAGCTTTACCGACAGGTGCTTAGTGAACAACCCGATGACTCGGTAACAATTATCAGCGTCGGTTTCCTCAACAATCTCTACGATCTCCTGAAAACCGATTCTAACCTCGTTAAGCAGAAAGTCATCGAACTCGTGGTGATGGCGTTGGTTGTTGATGATCCGTACAACACAGTTCGTCACAATCAGATTGATAAATCAGAATATGTTATCCACAATTGGCCCACACACCTTGTTATCAGCCACTATGGAGAGTCTGTCCATACCGGTGCCAGACTTGCGGAAACAGCTGCTGAAAATCCTGTGCGTGAAGCGTATTATCGACGTTTTAACGGGCAGTATAGGGGACGTTCCAGTTGGGATCAGTTGGCTGTCTTATACGGTGTCCGCGGTGTTGGTGACTATTTCACTGAGGTCACAGAAGGCAAAGGTAGATTGTCGAATGGGTATGAATGGGAGATGAAACAAGGCTTTCGGTCTTATCTGGATCCAAAGGTGTCGGATAGTGAGTTTGTCCGTATCGTTGAAGACTTGATGATTAAACCGCCGAGAAAGTGAATCTAAAAAGCGGACCTCAATAATTTCTGTTTGTAGTAGCGCAATTCATTGCGCTTTTGTGTTTTATTATTAAAGGAACACCAACCACAATGGCAGACTTTTACACGGTTGAAAAGCGGGACGGACGTTGGTGGTTCATTACACCCGACGGTGCACCTTTCTGGTCCATCGGCATGAACCATATCGACTCGGCTGCGTTGCGGTATGTAGAGTCGGACGGCGTGTGGGAACGCGAGTTCGGCAACAGCCATGAACAGTGGCTCCGCGCAGTCGCCGATGATCTGCGGGATTGGGGCTTTAACACGATTGGCTGGACTCAGGAAGTCGTAATTATCACTGACGGCTACCATCGGCATTCGCGACCCTTTACTTATGAGGAGTACCAATGGGCGGACATGCCTTACTGCCATCTGCTACCTTTCACTGAGGCACATCAGTGGCAGGTTGAAGTTCGTATGCCTGATCTTATGAGCCCCGATTTTGAAGAGTGGTGCGACTATGTCGCCCGCGATGAGTGCGTACGCTTGCGGGATGATCCCAAGCTAATTGGCTACTTCTATTGCGATTGTCCGCAGTGGGTACACACCTCGCCTGCCACGAGGTGGCGTGGGTCGTTGGTCGATCCAGACCTGCTTGAATCGGAAGCCGGGCGGCGCGAACTCTCCGCCATTGCCGAACGCTACTACAGCGTCACCCATGACGCTATCCGTCGCTACGACCCGAACCACCTAATCTTAGGGGACCGATGGGAGGCAAACGCAATGCTACCCGAGGAAGTCGTCCAAGCAGCACTGCCCTA
This sequence comes from Candidatus Poribacteria bacterium, assembly GCA_009845505.1. Classification (GTDB taxonomy): domain Bacteria; phylum Poribacteria; class WGA-4E; order WGA-4E; family WGA-3G; genus WGA-3G. Next base: position 1,769 of record VXZL01000041.1, read on the forward strand.
CATTGATGTGCTCAGTTTTCAATGTTTTGGGACGGTAGCGAATATTGCTACGAAGATGCAACGCTGGGCAGGCTTTGCGGACCGACCGGTGCTACTGGCAGACGCGGCGGGACATATACGCGCCCACAGTGACACAAGCTGGCCACCAACGGCGAACCGTTTGCACGATACAGACCACTATCAACAAGTGATGGACGCACTCTGGGAGATCCCACAATGCGTCGGATACCACCTATGTGGGGCATACATTCGGAACAACGCACGCAAATGCGGGTTTCGAGACCGGACAAACAGGCAGATTAACGAAACGATTGCTGGGATTCGCGTCGTCAACACTGAAATGCAGCGGAGACAGAACCTATGACACATACACTTGATACGTATGGCGGCATAACCCCACTCGACAGCGATACGCTACAAACTCCGGTTAGGATGTCTGGAAATCCTTAAAAGAGTGACAATTGCTCAGTAGAATTTTGATTTGCAATTGAAGCAGGCTTCGCCTTTTTGACGAAGATACGTTCAACAATTTCCTTTGCACCATTGACAGGATCAAGACTATAACCGCCCAACTTAATCAGTTCGGCATTGCCTTTTGGGGCATCGTCAAGACAGTTTGGATTGAGAACGAAAAGCGGTAAATCCATACTGAGTGCCGTTTTTGCGGCACTGAAGGTTCCACTCATTTTGCCTTGCTCATTTCGCTCGGGTCCTGATTCAATAACAACAACCGCCTTAGATAGTCCGCACACAAGTTTATTCCGCACCATTGCATTGCGCGCCCGCCACCTGGAATTTGGGTCAAATTGCGAAACGGCGAGTACGTCTTGATCCCAATTGAACTTCTTAAATGCACTTTTTTGATGCAGCTGCTTGATACCGTGAGGAAGTACGAGTGTTGTTGTTCCTTCCGCCTCTAATGCACCTAAGTGTGCTTCCGAATCAACCCCTTTGGCGTATCCAGAGACGATGTTTAACCCTTCGTCTGCGAGATCTCCAGCGAGTTTTTTCGCAATACGAATCCCTATATCTGATACGTTCCGCGCCCCAACGATTGCGACACTATCTGACATAAGCCGTTTCTGCCGCCCTTTAACAAATAGAATTGGTGAAATTTCAAGGATGTGTGGCTGAAGATCGGGGTGCCCGGGATAAATGATATTGACCCCTTGCCTTTTGAGTTCCTCGTACTCTTTTGACACCTTCTCTCTATCCTCTGCACGGATTTTTCCATTAAGAATTTTCGCTAATTTCGGAAATTGTGCTGAGAGTTCACTTTGGCTTCGCGGTAATATTTCTGGGTTTAGGTTGTCTGCTTCCAAGATTTCGGCAATCGAAACCAGTAATTTGGGACCTATCCCACGCGTCTTAAAGAGTCGAAACCAGAAATAATCTCTGTTAATGCTCATTTTTCTGTCCTTGTTTGGCTTGATTTTGGTAACCTCGGAGTTCATAACCTCAATTACGACCTGTCCGTGTTCGAGTGAGGGTTAAGACGAGAACATGTTGAACACCGCTCTGTTCATAGAGAGCTTTGGTTGCCTCTGTTAAAGTAGTTCCTGAGTCATAGAGGTCATCAACCAACAAAACGCATTGATTTTTCAAATCTTGGGACTGCACCACAAACGCCCCACGGAGTTGTTCACGTTTACTCTCTATGTTTGGAAGATTCTTGAGGGGTACTGTCTGCTTTACTTTCATCAGATAATCCATTCGGACCGGTACACTTAGAAGTTTCCCTATTTCCTGTGCGACTTCGGTAACAGGCTGAAAATTTCTATTTTGATCTGAGGGTGGGATCGGAAGAATCGCCTTCAGATATGGAAGGATCGGATATCCATCAACGGCAAATTCTTCTTTAACGAATTTGGCAGCAACTTCTGCTATAGGTTGAAGTTTGGTTCTATCGTGTCGATATTTTAACTGATAGACCCATTCACCAAACTCGGGTCGTTTCGTATCATATCCTCCGCCCGGCAAAGGACGACTTGATAGTGTATGAATGTCTAAAGCCCAACCTGATCGCCAATTACCGCGAATTTCTTGTGGGTTGATATCTGTCATAGTTCTGGCACCCTTTGTGTCCTCCTGCCTTTGTGAAGAAGTATACCATGTTTTGTGAAGGGTATCAACCAAATTTCACAGCAATTCAAGCTTCTATATTGGACATCAATTGGATTTTATGTTATACTTAACGCCAAGGTTGTAAAACATACGGAGAACATCATGCCAAACATTACGGAGATGAACCCTATCGAATTCCGGGAGTTACTCCACACGCTCGTTAACGAGGAACTCTTCAAATCGCGGGAACGCCTTGCTGCATTACTCGCAAAGGAGGGTCCGCGCGAGGCACTGGATGCAGAATTCTTTCACTTCCACGGCGACTATGTAGATTTCGCCTATTGGTTAGAGGATTACGAAGAAGATCCGCTTGAAGGACTCACACAGGATACACCACTCGTTAAAAAACTCAAACGGCAGCGCGAATATGTCCTCGCTAATCGGAAGACGACCCTCATAGAGCGTAACTTCAGAAGAATGGGGATCTACCTCAACAGTGATCCGATGCCAGAAAAAAAAATCACTGACTTATCAATGGAAGAATACCGAGCTTTGCTTCGCGACCTCGTCACCCAAGATATCTTCCCAGTACGTGAGAGGCTTGTTGTGCTGCTTGATAAAAATCCTTCAGATAAAGAGTTAGACGTGGCATTTCGAGAGTTTTACGTCGCCTATGAACTTCTGGAGGGTGCTTTTGAAGATTATCACTACGATCCGGACGAAGGATTGGAATTCCGCCCGGAAGTTATTGAGAGGATTGATCAAAGTATAGCAGAAATCGAAGCTGGCACAGCAGAAACGATTTCACTTGAGGAGGTTGCTAAGGAGTTTGGGGTAAAATTGAAATGTACACGTTAGTGCTAAGATCCGGGGCGAGATCGGATATGCAGCGTTTACATCCCACAATCCGGGCAAGAGTACTCGAAAAACTGGAAAATTTATGTGCAAATTGGGATGAACACCCGAAAAAAGCATTGAAAGGTATACACAGAGGCAAATTCAGTCTAACAGTTGCCAAACATTATCGAGTCCTTTACTCCTTCAATGCAAGAACCCAAGAGGTTTTTGTGCATGAAGTTGGGCACCGTAGCAATGTTTATTAACGTGAGCTTGAAAATAAATCTGTAGGTCGGGTAGAGCGGTAAATATACACGAAAAACCCTATAATGGGCACAAATATGTCGTTTTCAAGGCACATTCTGCCTAAATAGCAGGAGCGAAACCCGACATCCTACGTTTATCAAACTCACGTTTTATTCGGTGCAAAATCGCGGATTTGTAGGATTAGATGTTTCCTCATACATCTATCCGATACACACGAACAGCCGTATCGTGAAACAGCGCAGCACGTTCACTCTCCGAATACCCCGATGACAGTCGTTTGAACGCATTATACATCACATTGTACGAGAACGAAACCTTGTCAACAGGGAAGTTACTCTCGAACATACACCGCTCTGGACCAAACTGATCAATACAATAGTTCATAAAGGGGGCCATAGATTCCGCCAACTCTTCAGAGCCAATTGGTTCTTCCCGTTCGTGCCAGTCAAAACCCGTACGAGGCATCCCAATACCACCAAGTTTCATGTGAACGTTCGGACACGCCGCGACTGCAGCGATGCCGTCCCGCCAATTCGCCAGCACCTCGTCATCCTTACCGCCGTAAGGACCGACCCGTAGCAAACCGCCAATATGGTTTGAGATAATCGTCAAATCAGGGACGGCTTTCGCAAAATCAGCGAGTTCAGGGAGTTGTGGCGCGTACATCCAAGCCTCAAAAGACATCCCCATACCTGCCAACACCCGCGCCCCTGCTCGGAAGTCCTCACGCTCTAGTTGTCCTTCTGCTCTGTAAGCGGACGCGCCTGCTATCTCCGGGTGTGGGTCCCAAGTGACAGAATGGCGAATCCCTCGAAACCGATTCGGGCTTGCCGCTTGTAGTGCCTCCAGTACGGGTTCGACGCGCTCACCGAGGTTCAAGTTCGCATGTCCAACAATCGCAGCGGCAGCGCGACTCGTGCCGTATAGACCGCTCGCACTCGCAGCCGCCAACCCTTGCACGAATTCAACCTCACCGACAGGACGCATTTCCGCCGGTCCATCGGCTCGGTACATCGCTCTCGCCTCAACGAATACAGTAGAGCGCACATTGTGTCCGCTATTGATGTCTGCTATCAACTCGTGGAGCAAGTAGCGTTGGTAAGGAATCCGCTCGGTTCGGAAATCCCAAAAGTGGTGATGTGGATCGCAGATAGGGATCTCTGGTTCCAGTGTCGGTTCTTCGGTTAAAGCGAGCCAGTCATTATCTCCATAAGGCATTATGAATACCTCCATCTCTACAGTCAATTCGGGTTGTCATTTTGCGATTAAAATACACTGTAGAGCATTTGGGAGTTTTTGTCAAATAGGTTTTTGGAGTGCCGTTCATTGGGTTTAGATGGTTTTATGCTACACTTTCCTTGCCTATGAAATGCTTTTATGGCATAATAATTGCGGGAATGGCGTGATTTTAGTATTAATCATTGATAAAACGAAAGATTTAGTTCTTCAGCGGTGTTCCTAAAAAATCACGATAATTTCGTCTGTGAGAACTTCGTGAAGTTTTACATATATTAAGAAG
>VXZL01000558.1 GCA_009845505.1 Candidatus Poribacteria bacterium
AGGTAACGCCCTCTTTGTTGATTTAAGTATACCATAGACACCAAGATAAAACAAGTTAAAAACCGACGAGGTGGATCAGAGTTTGTCAGTTCGTCTGCGAAACAACTCAATCGGTTACACGCGGAGCAAGCGTATTCCAAACATCTCCCAATTCAGCAAGTGTCTTGTAAACCGGATAGATCGCCTCCCACATTGCTTTACGCGCTGCAGTAGCCGTATCCATATCACCTTCAGCAAGTGCCGCCTTCAGTTGGTCGCCCATCTCCTGTTGAACCGCTGTACAAGCTTGAGTCAACTCCTCAAGCAACTGTGATGCATGTATTTGGCGCGCAACGAGTTCCGATACAGACACCTGCATATTCGGTTCGACATCATAAGCGCGAGCAGGGACGAAATTATGTGGTAGCCGTTCGCCGTCCTCTGTCCGCGGCGTGTGCGTCGGGTGGATATGTGGTGTAACGGACAGATACATCGTCATCGGTTCATTACCAAGAACGCGCACCGTGTGCGGTTGATCCGCCAATGCAATACACATCTGTCCCGGTCCCAACTCCTCGGTTTCGCCATCAATTTCAAATTCGACGCGTCCTTCGAGGATCAGGAAAATCTCATGTCCTAAGTCATGACTATGGCGTTGAGCACTCTGTCCAGGCTCCATCCTTAGGAAACGAGAACGAATTTGCGGGGTCACCAACACATTCCGTATATCCGTGCGGTAATCGTAAACAGGGAATCCCATCGCGTTCCTCCATGCGCTTTTATGACAAACATAGCATTTTCCCTGAAAAATGTCAAGATAAATTAGGAAATGCATTCAGATTTTCTCTTGACACACCGTTTAAATATGATAAAATACTGGCGGAAGACATAATATCTCATTTCTTGAACTGGAAGGATATATCAATTATGGATTTGACACGCCAACCACCACGTCGACCTACAAACTTGAGCGTTGCCGGAATCGTAGGTGCGGCACGACTGACAGACAAAGCACGCGCACATAACGCAGAAATACTCGGCGAGTATCTCTACGGCGAAAACTCGGGCTTGGATCGGCAAGTCTTAGTGTTTTTGGGAATTACCGCTGACGCTTATGCCGAAGCAGCTGGCGAACATGATGATGCTGCCCTCGGACAGTGGGTACTCGAAACAAGTGGAAAGACCGAGGCAGAGATCGCAGAATTCAACGAGGCAACCATCAACTTAAACCCAGATACTGAAGGACACAAACAACGCCTGAAAGAAAGGCTCGCTCGCTACGCGCCCGGCAGAACTGACATCACAACCGTACTCCAGTCCATGGAATTGGACGATTGGGGAAGCTTCTGGCAGGTGGATCTCACTGCTGGACCTCCGCGCAGGGCACGCGCCAAAGACGTAGGCGGTATCTGCGGCGTCGCTCGAATGGCTGATAAAGCGCGCGCTGAACGTGCCGAGAAAATCGGTGAATACCTATACGGCGATAATTCTGGACAAGATGTCCGCATCCTAACATTCCTCGGTATTTCTGCAGATGATTTCCAAGAGGCAGCGGTTAACAATCCCAACGACCTTGAAATTGGCGCATGGGTCCGGGAAAACTCCGGTAAATCACAAGCCGAAATCGATGAATTCAACGAAACGCTCGTAAACTATGGACCCAATGAAACAACACGGGAACGGTTTGAAGCGCGATGTCAAGAAGTAGATCCAACGCGCACGGACATTACCACGTGGGTCCAGCTTCAAGATGTGGACGATCAATTGAGCTTCGGTATTATCGACCTTAACCGCCGCGCACCACGGAGCCCTTATAATACAGATGTCTATGGCATGGTTCAACTCGCACGGTTGATTGACAAAGGTCGCGCATCTAATAGCAACTCGCTGGGTGCTTATTTTTTCGGTGAGGATTCAGGCATTGACCGGGCAACGCTCGGTTTTTTAGGAATCTCCGCCGCAGAATTTGCTGAGGCATTGAAGACTTTGTCGACCGACGCAGAGATTGAGGCGTGGTTGACGGAAAACCATCCGAAAAACCAAGCGGATATCGAAGCCTATAACGAACGGATGACCCAGATGGGCCCCACAGATGAACGCTATGAGGCACTTATGGCGAAGATGATTAACAAAATCGCGCCAGAGCGAACGGACATTAAAACATGGTTCGCACTGATGGATCTTGATGATGAGAAGACCTTTGCGTCGTAAATTGATTGGTGGGTGAAGAAACGTAGGTTGGGTTGAGCACAGCGAAACCCAACTTCTTTCTTAATTGAGACACGGCGAGGTTAACAATGAAAAATCCTGAAGCGATTACGGAATATCAATAGAATCTTTACACCGCCCAATCCATATTAGGATTCAGAATCATGGAAACCAAAGAACAAGCACTTCCGGCTGAACCTTTACCTTCGGATACCTTGAATGCTATCTTGGAGGATTTTTATCACAATGGGGCAACGATTGTCCGAAATGTGCTCTCACGCGAAGAGTGTGAACGGATCGTTGCACGCGTTGATGAAATCTTCTCGGAACCTTACTTCTTACAGATGCGCAATGTCAAAGGTTCTCGGCAAGATGGAAAATCCCCTATTGTCGTGCATCGTCTTTTTGAGTGCGATCTTATGTTTCGCGACCTACTCGTGCGCGAGCCGATTATCAGCATCGCAGAAACCGTGCTTGGTGAGCACTGCCACTGTATCGCCCAAGGTTGTATCCTCAACCGCAAAGATTTAGGTATCAACCGCTTCCACGTTGACGATGGTGTGGAATTTCCGATCACACCTGAGATGGAACGGCACGACCCAAAGCTACGGATGCCTGTGTTCCGCATGTCCATCCAAATCGCCCTCACCGATCAGGACGATGTGAAATACGGTCCATCCCAATTTGTTCCCGGGAGCCACTACTCTGGGCGGCAACCCGATGAACCAGAACAGCCAACCTTTGAGGGTAAAGAACCCGTTTCACTCCTCATGAAAGCCGGGGACCTCTACCTACTCAACGGACAAACGTGGCACCGCGGCGCGCCAAACCAGACCGACCAAGTACGTTATTTGTTCCACCAAGTCTATGGACAACGATTCGTCGCACAACGGTTTTGGCCCTATCTAAACTACCGCATGCCTGATTATGTCTTGGAAGGTGCTGATGAACGCTTGCTGCGCGTTCTCGGTAAACATCCTGAGATGGCATACGGGTAAACCTTACTAAAACCTCTTAAGAAGACGGTAACAAATGATCGCCACAATATTCGACATCGACGGCACTTTAGTCGAAAGTTTCGGTTTTGATGATGCTTGTTACATCTCCGCCATAAGAGAGGTCTTGGGTGAAGTTCACATCCATAATGATTGGAGCAAATATAAAAATGTAACCGACACAGGTAGTTTGCGACAAATTATGGAAGAAAATAAAATTCGGGAAAAGGCACAAATCAAGGAAGTCCGTACGAAATTCGGCGAATTGATTAGGCAGTATCTTCAAAACAGTGGAAAATGCTGTGCAAAAGAAGGTGCTATTCACCTGATTAATAAACTTACTGCTGCAGATAACTACGAAGTTGGATTCGCTACAGGCGGTTGGAGACATACCGCCAAGATGAAACTCCAGCATGCAGGATTTAATTTGAGGAATACGGTTTTAACTTCCAGTGACGATGGGGACGAACGCGTAACGATTATGAAGAAATGTTTATTTGCGTTAGGGAATAACTTCCAGCGCATCGTATATATAGGTGACGCTGAATGGGATATGCAAGCGACTCAAGAACTCGGATGGCACTTCATAGGAGTCGGAGCACGTTTAAAAGGAAAATGTAATTTTTGGGTCGAAGACTTTTCAAACTACGATACATTTATGAAAATGCTGCATGCTTAGAAAAGGAATTCTGTTGTGTGTCAGTTGTTTGTTAAAACAAAGGAGAAAACATAATGTTTATTGCCACTTACAACGCCATCTATACCGTCGAGAACAACGGAGGTGGCGACCCCATTCAAGTCTATAAAGGCACAGATCATCAAGACCTCGGCTACGGCGCAATGGTTTCACTGGCAAACGGTCAAGCCGCTGTGTTCGCTCTATCGGACAGAACACTCCTGCTTCTGTCAGAAAACGACCCGAAACAGATTCCGACCGGCATTGAAGATCCTATTGCTTCTTTGCTGCTTATCCGTGAAAATCCGTTGACGCTGCTCATCGGAACGGATGAAGGTGCTTATGTCTATCGCCTCGTTGGAGAAGAGGGGCCAGCAGAACGCATCGTCGCGTTTGATGAATTACCGTGTAGAGAAGAATGGTATACACCCTGGGGCGGTCCCCCAGCCGTGCGGACGCTTGCCAAAACCCAAGACGGCTTTTGTTATGCAGACATCCATGTCGGAAGTATCATGCGTTCCCCCGATGAAGGGATTTCGTGGGAACCCGTCACGCCAGACCTCAATAAAGATGTCCATCAGGTCACTACGTGTCCTGTGGACGATCATCAAGTTTACGCAAACACCGCCAACGGCGTTTATATCAGTACAGACCGTGGAAACTCATGGGAACATCGGCCTCAAGGTTTACCGCGTCGCTACGGCACCGCTATTGCTGTACATCCAACAGACCCAGACCTTCTGATTGCCACGGTCCAAAACGGACCCAGAGGCGGTGGTGCATGGCTCTGTCGCTCGGAGAACGGCGGCAGAACGTGGACCCAACTGAACGAGCAGCTCACAGAATCCATCGATCGGATTAGCACGGGAAGTATTGCGTTCGCATCCGATGGAACAGCGTGGGCAGCTATTGGAAAGACACTTTACATCGGAAAGGATCGAGCCACAGATTGGAGTCCGTTCTGGACAGCATCCGAACACGATGGTGAATACCCCATCCAAACCCTTGCTGCTTAGTACATCATTGTAGGCGTGAGCAGAGGAGGCTACAGTTGTCAAGTGAATATATTAGGCATTGACTTTACTTTCTTCGCGGTGAGCGATATGCAGAAATCGCTCACCTTTTATCGTGACCTACTTGGAATTCCACTGGCATGTTTGGTGCATGAAGGGACATGGGCGGAATTCGAGATTAATCCAGGCACATTGGTATTAGGACAGGGTTATGATTTTACGCAACCCGGTGGAGGGACGGTCGCGCTTGCAGTTGCCGACGCGAAAGCTGCTGTCCAAGAATTAGAACAAGCAGGAATACACGCTCTTTCGCCTGTAGGTGAATCCGCTGTATGTTTTTGGGCGATTATCGAAGACCCCGATGGCAATCGCGTTATTATCCATCAGCGAAAAGATAAAACCGTCGGATAAGAGTGTCACCTTTGACATAATAAGGAAAAAATAAGGAATAGTTTCATCATTTACTTACACTTATATGAACGAAAACAAAAAAGAAAAGAAAGTTATCCAGCATATTGAGCCAGTGTGCTGGGGCTATGAAGCAGAAAATGGACCAGACGTTTGGGAACGACTCAGTCCGGAATATCAATTGTGCGGTGCAGGGATACACCAATCTCCGATTGATCTCGTGAATCCCACACCAACGAAACTTCTACCAATTACTTTTAATTACCAACCTACATCTTTGAACATCCACAATACCGGGAATACAATCACAGTTGCATACCAGCAAGGCAGTTGGATTGAGGTTGATGAAACGAAATACCACCTTCTGGAATTCCACTTTCATGCTCCCAGCGAACATACAGTGGCAGGAGACCTGTCCGACATGGAGATGCATCTCGTCCATAAAAGTGAAAACGGGACGTTGGCTGTTATTGGGGTGCTTATTAAAAGCGGACGCATCAATACAGCATTTAATCCCTTTTGGGAGTATCTGCCATCAACCATAGGTGAATCTAAACAGAACAAAGATGTTATTTTAAATGCTTACGATCTGTTGCCGAGCAGAAAACACACCTATCGCTATACCGGTTCGTTGACAACACCTCCCTGTTCAGAAGGTGTTAAGTGGTTCGTTCTGACAACTCCCATCGAGATGTCCCACTCGCAAGTCGCAGCATTTAAATCAATCATGTCCGGTAACAACCGACCCGTACAACCTTTGAATGGACGAAAACTGATCGTAGATTCTACTGAAAGGAAAGATTGTGAGTCAAAAGATTGAAGAACAAGACGGACACATGTTTCTCTATTTCGGGGAACCCCCAGCAAATGTAGGGAAAATTGAGTTTATCAATTGCGTCGCGCATCAACAAAACCAAATTCTCTTCTGCAAATGGCGCGATAAGGGCATCTGGGTACTACCCAGCGGACGCGTCGAATCCGGAGAAACGGCTGAAGAAGCAGCACACCGTGAACTCCTGGAGGAAACGGGGGCAACACTGAGAAACCTTGAAGTTTTGTGTTACGTACACTGCTTCATGTACAACCTCGAATACTGGGGAATCTGTACTGCCTACGGTTTTTTAGGCCACTCCCTAAAGGAAGATTGTGCTATAATG
>VXZL01000374.1:0-258 GCA_009845505.1 Candidatus Poribacteria bacterium
CTTTAGGATATTTTCCCTATTTATTCAATCTTTTTTGGCGAAGGTATTGAATCAAATAAACCCTATAAAAAGAAAAATTGAACGCCCATGAAGATTCCGACACTCATTGACAACGTAGACGGCAACACCCTCCTGAAAGCCCTTGAGAGCCTACTCATAAAAAGTGTCAGTTTAGACATAGCCACCGGAACATTTGAAATCGGTGCATTCCTATCGCTCGGCGAGACATGGCGACATTTAGATGGAATCCGTCTCCTA
>VXZL01000374.1:268-6413 GCA_009845505.1 Candidatus Poribacteria bacterium
AGATGACACCCTCCATGGACTTGCTGCTGTCCGAGATGCAATTCGCAGGGGACAAATCGCCGTTCGCGTTTATGACAAAGCCAAATTTCACGCGAAACTCAACTTGATGCATGCCCAAAAATCAAGTCTCGTTGATTTCGCTACCGTCGGCAGTTCCAATTTCACCACTCCAGGACTCACCCAAAACGTTGAGTTGAATTCTTTCATCACAGATGCCACACATATTGAGAAGCTCAACGATTGGTACGATGCCCGTTGGGAGGAAGCCTCCGAAGTGAAAGCCGAGCTGCTCCGCACAATTGAGCGGCACCTTAAGGAGTACTCACCCTTTACCGTTTATGCCAAAGCACTCCATACCTACTTCAGAGGACGCGAAAAACCTGCCGATGAGTGGGAAGAAAACGAATCGGTGATTTACCAAACGCTTTCGCAGTACCAAAAAGACGGCTACCATGCTGCACTCCAGATAGCAGATACTTGGAATGGCGCGCTTATCTGCGATGGTGTGGGTAGCGGTAAAACCTACATCGGTTTGATGCTGCTTGAACGCTATCTAAGAGAGAACAAACGCGTTTTGCTCATTACCCCTAAGTCAGTAGCAGAGAGCGTCTGGAACAGCCAAGTTGATCGTCAACTTCGGTCAAGATACGGCCGTCTGCTCCGTGAACACTACGATATTAAACTGCATACTGACCTTGGACGTCGAGGCGGCATCAGTGAAGACGATCTCGATTACTTCCGAGAACACAAGGATGTTATCATTATAGATGAAGCACACCACTTTCGGAATCCGAATTCTAATCGCGGTCATCTCCTTATGGAACTTGCCAAGGACAAAAAACTCTATCTCCTCACCGCCACGCCAATTAATAACAGTATCTACGATATCTACCATCTGATTAACTATTTTGGGCAAAATCGAAGGAACTATTTCGCTGACATCGGCATACATGATTTCCGCAAATACTTCCGCGACATCGAAACACAGATTGAGAATGAGGACACCGAGATTGCCGAACAGATTGAAGAAGACGATCTTCTGCGCCAAGACCCCGTGCTAAAACAGATTCTTATTCAGCGAAGTCGTAAATACATCAAGGACGCTGAAATGGCATCGGGAACGAACATCCTTTTCCCTGAACGCGTTATACATCCCACAGTTGAATACTCGCTGCGTCGTGTCTATCGAACACTCTACGACGAACTTCGAGCTGCTTTTGACCGACACGATCCGTTTCTCAATCTGGCAATCTACAACACCGTCAGGTATCACAAGAACCCAGAGCGACAAATTGAAAACCGCCAAAAACAGATTATCGGTCTCATCCGGACGCTCGTACTTAAACGCTTAGAAAGTTCATGGCGAGCGTTTGAGGTGACGATTGAGAATCTGTTAATCAAGATGGCGGACTGGTTGAAAAAACATGCCCCTGAACGCTTTAAGATGTGGGAAGGCACGAACCGGAGATGGTGGCGCGTTGTTCAGAAACACATTCTAAAACGACTCCAAGAAGATGATATCCCATCACAACCCACCCCAGAAAACCTGCAACGCTCCGTTGCATCCAATCCCTCTGAAGAGGAAGACGACCTCGCCTCAGTTGAAACTGATGACGATTTTATCCCGGAAGACCACGATGTAGACAGGTTGTTTGACGATGTTGTGGACGATATGAATTTCTTGACGGGACTCCTCAGTCGAATCTATCGACTTTTTTATCACGACCAGTTGGCAAGCGAACCCGCTACAGCGCAAGATGATAAACTCCAGCAGCTTCTTAAACTCTTAAAAGAACACGCTAACGAGAAAGTACTCATCTTTACTGAGTTTTGTGACACCGCTCGTTATCTTTATACCCAACTGCGGTATGCCGGTTTCAAAGATATTGAGCAAATTGATAGCCGCCGGAAGGTAAACCGAGAGGAAATTATCGAACGCTTTTCGCCTTGCTACAACGGAAGATCTCCTGCAGATGTTGTGCCTGTTCAAACACTCATCACGACGGATGTACTCGCTGAAGGGCTTAACCTACAAGATGCGTCTATTGTTATCAACTACGATTTGCATTGGAATCCCGTCCGACTCATGCAACGCATCGGTAGATTAGACCGGCGGCTTGACCCAGAAATTGAGAAACAGCTCAGCCGGACAGATCCGACTGTCCACGTCTGGAATTTCCTGCCTCCCGCCGAACTTGATGACATCCTTAAACTCCGAAAACGGGTCGATGGCAAAATCCTCCGTATCAGTCGCACGCTCGGTATTGAAGGAAAATTCGTTTCGCCCGACGACGACAATAAAACCCTTCAGTTGTTCAATGAACGTTATGAAGGCACGGAAAACACGGAAGAATTGATGAATCTTGAACGTCAACGTATCTCTGAATCTCATCCAGAACTCTGGAGGCAATTGCCAAACCTTCCACTGCGTCTCTTTTCGGGCAAACCCGTTGACGAAGAGCCACCGCCTTTTCTTAATCGCGATGGAGAACCTATTTCACCTGATCGCGTTGGTTCTATTGGACTTTTCTGTTGCTACGAGATGCCAAATCGTGAAATTAAATGGTACTTCTATGACGCTGAAATTGATGCGGTTCTTGACAATGTTGAAGAAATATGGCCCGAAATCCGGTGTGCCGAGAATACAGAACGCTGGACGGAAAGCGGTCCCGGTGGACTTGTAGATGCTCGCAAGCGAATTGAACGCCATATAAACGCTTATCTTATGCGCATACAAGCACCGATGGGGACGAAACCTAAACTCATCGCATGGATGGAGATTTCTTAATGCCTTACATAACCCCAGACGACATCCATAACATTCACAACTTCGACACCCTTTTAGATTTTCTACGCGAAAAACTCGACTGGCACATCCCCGAAGACGTTGAACTTGAAGATATTGCCTTCCCTTGGTCCGCTGAGGAGCTCGATCTTGATGAACTGACTGAAGAATTGGTCGTTAACTGCCAGCAGCTCCCACCATTCCCAACCCATCAGTTAGAGTTTGATTTTTCAGACAGCACGCAGCCGTGGGGCATCTTTTTTCTACAGTTTGACAGTGAATTGATTTATCGCACAGCATTACGCCGCGTCCTTCGTGGACTCGTTGAACGGCGCGACCGAGACGCAAGCCTCCCCGCATGGAGACACGACCACCTCCTCTTTATCTGCACCACAACCGATTTTCAACGCTTTGCCTTCGCGCACTTCGCATCCACCACGGACAACTGGCGACGTGCCGTGCTTTCCATCTTCTCTTGGGAACAAGGCGATACGCATATCCGCACGCTCTGTGAATATAACCTCCCTGCGCTCACCTTTCCAAGTGAGGGATTTTCAGATGACGAGGGGTGGCTAAAAGCATGGCAAGCGGCATTTGATGTAGAAGCAGTGACCGATAAATTCTTCACCGACTACCAACGCGTCTTCGCGCAAGTAGAAAACGCTGTTGAAGGCATCCCAGAAAACGAAACAGAAACCCGCCGGCTTTATACCCAACGTCTCTTTAACCGACTGATGTTCCTGCGTTTCATAGAAAAGAAGGGATGGCTCACCTACAACGGTGACCGGAACTACTTACGCGCCCTCTTCAATGCTGGGGACGGAACATGGCGTGTGTTAACTACTACCTCTGTGATAAGTGGGGGGGGGGCAGAGCATGTTAATGATATTCCGAGTACTGTAGAAAATTTCCTCAACGACCGCCTCTATTGGGCATTCTTTCATGGACTCGGTAATGCAGGAGACTTACCTGAGGAGTCAGCCGTAGCTGTCGAACGCCGCGGCGAAGTACCCTTTCTCAACGGTGGACTCTTTGAAATGCAGGAATATGACCAGCGCAACGCCGTCCATATCCCTAATGACAAATTCGCCGAAATCCTCGAACTCTTTGAACGCTACAACTTCACAGTAACCGAATCCACACCCCTTGATATTGAGGTGGCAGTAGACCCAGAAATGCTCGGAAAGGTGTTTGAAGAGCTCGTAACCGGCAGACACGACACCGGCAGCTACTACACACCGCGCCCCGTTGTCTCCTTCATGTGCCGAGAGAGTCTGAAAATCTGCCTCCAGAACAAAACCGACGAGACAGAGGACTGCCTTAAAAAGTTTGTTGACGATGGTGATGCGACAGAAATCCGGAACCCAGAGAAGGTATTAGAAGTTCTCCAAACGCTGCGTATTTGCGATCCAGCATGTGGAAGTGGTGCCTATCTACTCGGTATGATGAGCGAATTGCTTCGCTTACGAGAGGCACTCTTCCAAAGCAATCAGATTGATTCCACAACAACCTACCAACGCAAACTCGACATCATTCAGCAAAACCTCTACGGCGTAGATAAAGACGACTTCGCTACCAATATTGCCATGCTCCGATTGTGGCTCAGCCTTGCCGTCGACTTTGACGGTGAAACGCCAGAACCGCTGCCCAATTTGGACTATAAAGTTGCAACGGGAGACAGTTTAACAGGACCCGCACCGGAACCCTTGGACGAACAAATTCGACATGAGGACCACCTGATTCAACAGATTCAAGAGCATAAATCTAACTATCTTGTCACCTACACCGACCCAGAGAAGCGGGAACTTCAAAAGGTAATTGCTGATCTCGAAAAAACCCTCCAAGGATGGAGTGCAAACAAAGATGAGTTTGTCTGGCAAGTCAAGTTTTCGGAGGTATTCCAAGAAGGTGGATTTGATGTCGTCATTGGTAATCCTCCTTATGTTCGCCAAGAACTTATCAGACCGATTAAACCGACTTTAAGGCGATTATTTTCAGAAGTATATGCCGGCACCGCAGACCTCTATGTCTATTTTTACAAGCGCGGTACCGAGCTGCTCCGCACAAGTGGTGTCCTTACTTATATTTCTTCCAACTCGTTTTTGCGTGCAGGATTCAGCAAAAAACTCCGGAAATTCTTTACCGATAAGGTATACTTTCATAGGTTGCTTGATTTTGGAAGTGTCCCTGTTTTTAAGGCAGGTGTGGATACCTGTATTTTCCTATATGAAAGTAGAGCACCGAACGCTGAAGCCTTTTTTGCCGCGACGTTTCGTGATAAATCTGATATCCCGCGTCTTGCCGAAGCATTTCAAGAGCGTGCTTTTTTGATGAATGTTTGTGATCTATCAGCAAATGGATGGGCACTAACATCGTCAAAGGTAATTAGATTGCTCGCAAAACTACAACAAACTGGCATACCGTTAGGAGAATATGTCGGTGGAGTGTTCCACATGGGCGTAAAGACTGGATGTAATGACGCGTTTATCATTAGTGAGTCTATACGTCAGCAATTGATTGTGGAAGATGCAAGAAGCGACGAACTCATAAAACCTGTACTGAGGGGGCGTGACCTTAAAAAGTGGCGAACAAAAAGGACCGAGCATTATCTGATTTTCACGCGTCAGGGGATTGATATTGGACGGTATCCGGTTATCAGAGATTACTTAAATCAATACAGAGAATCCCTTGAAAGCCGCGCATCAGGAAGTTATGAATGGTATGAAATTCAAGCCAATGCTGCTTATTACTTAGATTTTGATGATCCTAAGATTATCTATCCAGATACAGCAAAGTCTCTATACGCTTGTTATGATACAACGAAATCGTTTGGATTAAACACAACACACTTCATACCTACTAATGATCTCTCCTTACTTGCTATTTTGAACAGTAAGCTTTTTGATTGGTATGCCCGACACAAGTTTCAGAGTATCAACGATCCATGGAAAGGCGGCAGATTGCGCTTCTTTGCCCAATACATGGAGAAGGTTCCGATAGCGGGTCGGACTGCGGCACAAAAAGCAGAGCTGACAGATTTGGTTGAACAGATACTTGCAGACCCAGAAAGTGGTGGCGTGCGTGAAATCGAGCGGGAGATAGATAAGTTGGTGTATCAGTTGTATGGATTGACCGATGCGGAGATTGAACTGATTAAGCAGACGTATCGGGATGCAGGGATGGAGATGTGATATTCCGGCTTTTCCCTTGACTTGCAGGGTTTCGTGTGTTATACTTATTCACCAATCACTCATTATTTTGCAACTTGATTTACGGAGATAAAAGGACATGTTGAACAATTTGATAGAAGGTCATGCCATATTTGCAGATTTAATTACGACTATAGGTTTTCTCTATCTT
>VXZL01000072.1 GCA_009845505.1 Candidatus Poribacteria bacterium
GATATGTCGGGTGTGAAAGAAAATTTTAATTCGCTACTTAAAAACGAAGCACAACCCATTTTTTCTAAACAAATTGGGTTTTTATCGGTATAATATAGCAAATGGAATCCGATTTCACACTCGTTTCCAGCACTCAATCCTTAGAATCGAATAGGGGCTTAATATGCACTACACATCACAGCAAAATGACTGGCTGGTTCACCCCTTCCGTCAGTCTGCTTCAGTAGAGGAAGCGGACAATCGACTTATTCTCAATAATGGACTTATTCGCCGAACATTCGTCACTTCACCTAATTTCACAACAGTTGATTATACCAATCAGATTACCGGTATCAGTCTTCTTCGGGGCATCAAACCAGAGGCGGTCCTTACGATTGACGGACGCGAATTTGAGGTGGGTGGCTTGAAAGGACAGCCCGACTACGCCTATCTTGATTCAGATTGGATTGCGGACTTGGGCAGTGACGAGAACGCATTTCAATTTCGCGAGTATCGAATCAGTAAACCTGAAATCCGCTATCCGTGGGTCCGCAGGCGTTCTACGGCCCCATCCGTCTATCCACCAGAGGGCGTAACACTGACGGTTGCGTTTTCATCGCCCCCATCTGTTGACTCCCTTCAGGTTTGCGTACATTATGAATTATATCAAGGCATTCCAGTCTTGTCCAAATGGATCACTATTCGTAATGAGGGGCAACAACCGATTCAATTGGATGGCTTAAGCTGTGAAATCCTTGCTGTCAATGAGCAGGAGAAGCATCGGTTACATGTCGAGAGTGATTATGCCTTCAGTGGAATGGAAACGACACACTGGGGACCGGATGCGGATTACAAGACGCAAGTCGATTATCACTATCAGATGCCACTCTTGATGACAAGTCGCTATCCACTCGGTCCGGGGGTATCTCTGCAACCGGGAGAAACTTTCAGGAGTTTTCGCACCTTCGAGATTCTGCACGATAGTGACGATCGTGAACGAAAAGGACTCGCACGTCGTAAGATGTATCGCGCACTGGCACCACAGGTCACGGAGAATCCGATTCTCATGCACGTTCGGCGTGCCGAACCAAACGCGGTACGTTTGGCGATAGATCAGTGTGCCGAAGTCGGATTTGAAATGGTGATTATGACCTTTGGGAGCGGTTTCAATGTGGAGAGCGAAAACCCGGAATACATCGCCACTATGAAAGGATTGGCCGATTATGCACACAGCAAAGGGATTCAACTCGGTGGTTATACCCTGATGTGTGCTTCGCGGAATGCGGGTGAAGACTTCAACTGTATTGATCCAGACACAGGGCAGCCCGGAAGTCGGTTTGGACAGAGTGCGTGTCTTGCCAGTGGATGGGCAGACGGCTATTCCCAGCGAGTGCTGAATTTCATAGACGCAACCGGAATGGATGTCATAGAGACTGATGGTCCCTATCATGGTGATGTTTGTGCTGCAAAGACGCACGAACATCATGACAGTTTAGCAGATTCACAGTTGCGCCAGTGGGAAGCGTGTGTACATTTTTACCATGAATGCCGAAAACGCGGTATCTATATCAATTCACCAGATTGGTATTACCTCAACGGTTCAAACAAATGCGGTATGGGCTATCGCGAGACGAATTTCAGCTTACCTCGCGAGCGGCAAATTCTAATTGCCCGGCAGAATATCTACGATGGAACTTATGAAAAGACACCGAGTATGGGTTGGATGTTCGTCCCCTTGGTGGAGTATCATGGCGGCGGGGCAGCCGCGACATTTGAGCCCCTTTGTGATCATCTTGATGATTATGAATCGCATTTAGCACAGAACTTCGGCAGTGGCGTGATGGCGTGCTATCGCGGTCCCCGGCTTTTTGACACTGAACAGACCAAGGTTGTCGTTAAGAAGTGGGTTGACTTCTATAAACAGTATCGTCTAATATTGGATTCTGACCTGATTCACGTACGCCGTCCAGATGGATGCTCCATTGATTGTATGCTTCACGTTAATCCGCTGATCACACCTTGTGGACTCGCGATGCTCTATAATCCTACACGGACGGTGAAACAGATCACTTTGAAATTACCCGTCTATTATACTGGATTATCTGAAGTTGCCGAGATTCGCCAAGAAGAAGGAGCACCTAAACGGTACAAAATTGACCGGAATTACAACGTTGAGATTCCAATTGAGATGGAAGCAAAAAGCGTTAGTTATCTTGTTATTGAATCTGGAGTATGAGTTCTCTCTATTTTTTTTGAACAAATTCAGTACTTATCTGCCTAATCTAATAGCGGAAGATATAGCGAAAACTTCTAACGATTAGTGAGGAGACAGATGAAACAGAAATATGTTATCGTAGCACTTTACGCTTGCACGCTGATATTTTCAACGATAGTCGTGCTAAATACTTGGACACAAAATAATCTTTCGGTAGACGAGAAGCGATTTGATCTTGACAAGAATGACGAGCTCAGTGAGGCTGAAAAGGCACTCATGATTAGAGTCATGCGGCTCGAAGATGCCAGAGGCACCCAATTCAGTGAGAGCCAGATCCGGGAGATGCAAAGTGGTCAGCAAGGTAGATCCCGCGGAAGGGGTGGATTCGGAAGACGACGCTCCAGAGCACCTTCAGGACCCCGCTTGGATCCTGAGCAGGTTCAGTTTAGGGATGGCGCAGCCACGGTTCCCGACCGTGAGACATTTGAAAAACTGTCGTATCAGGGAACAGATGTTCGTATTGACACGCAACTTACTGGTATCGAATTCGTAAAATTCCAGATTGAAAGAACGCATACGGAAAATCCGCAACTCTATTTCATGAATACGGAGACGCATCGCTCCCACGGGAGCTTTATGGATGCTGCCGGGTTGGGCCGCGGTCAAGGACAAATGCGAGGTGTGCTGAGTTATCGCCCACTTTTCACGGCACCAAACGGTGAACCCGGTGTTTATACATTTGAATTTAATCCGAACGATGCCTTTCCGTTTGAAGAAATCAAGCTTGCCCACGATCTTCTCGTAGCAAAGATGCCAATCCTAAAAAATCGACTCGGTTATTGTCCATTGTGGGGTGCCATCGGTATTTATAATCGCGAAAAAGCACTCTATGACGCAGCGGAGTTCCCTGTCTATTTTGAGGACGATCTCTATGCCAATATCGGCTATCTGCCACTGAATCAGGCAGCGTCATTCGGTCGGCTGCGTGTATTGGAGATAGATGAGCGTCCTGCAGTTCGAGACATCGTTATCTGCAAAACTTTGCCAAACGAGATGCCACGCGTTGCTGGTGTTATCACGGGTGTTCGGCAAACGCCGCTTTCACACGTTAACCTCCGTGCAATTCAGGATAAGGTCCCCAACGCCTTCATAGACAAAGCGTGGGAGAATAACGCCATTGCACCGCTCATCGGCAAATACGTTTACTACAAGGTCAACCACGATGGTTTTGAAATTAGGGAAGCGACGCTTAAAGAAGTAGAAACCCACTTCGCTGATCTGCGTCCCTCTAAAACACAAACGCCTGAACGTGATCTATCTACTAAAAAGATTTCGCCCCTTGATGACATTGAATTCGCAGATTCTTCGAGTTTTGGCGTAAAAACGACGAATTTGGCGACCCTTCGTACATTCGGATTTCCTGATGGAACTGTGCCAGATGGGTTCGGGATACCCTTCTATTTCTATGATGAATTTATGAAGCATAACGGCTTCTATGCGAAAATTGAGGCGTTGCTCAAAGATTCAGCATTTCGGAATTCACAGGACACGAAGGCATCTGAATTGAAAAAACTCAGAGATGAAATCGAAGCAGGTGAGATGCCGGTATGGATGATGAATGCCCTTTCAGAATTACATAACGCATTTCCAGAAGGCACGCCTCTCCGATGCCGTTCCAGCACGAACAACGAAGACCTCCCCGGCTTCAGTGGCGCGGGGTTATACGACTCCTACACGCATTACCCGAACGAGGGGCATCTGTCAAAATCGGTTAAGCAGGTATTTGGAAGCCTCTGGAATTTCCGAGCGTTCGAGGCGCGTGATTTCTATCGCATCGACCACCTGACAACCGCTATGGGGGTACTTGTCCATCCCAACTTCTCAAAGGAGTTGGCGAATGGGGTTGCTGTAACCGATGACGTTGTCTATCAAACAGTAGGAAATTATTATCTCAACACTCAAGTCGGTGAGGACCTGGTGACGAATCCTGAAGAACAGTCTATTCCAGAGGAGATCTTGTTGGATTGGTGGGACAGCAATGACTATAGGGTTGTAACTACGTCTAATCGGACGACCGATGGCGCACGCATCTTGAAGGATGAGTACTTACGCCAACTGAATCTCTATCTCGGCACGATACATAATAAGTTCAGTCGTCTCTATCCACCGGATTTAAGAACAGATAAATTCGCCATGGAAATTGAGTTCAAGATTACCAGTGAGGGTAAGCTCTCCATCAAGCAGGCAAGACCATGGGCACAGTAAGTCAGTCAATTCAATATTGGCATACGCGATGCCCTGTATCGCGCATGCCTCGGTTTTAGTAGTTGGTTCGGGGACGTACCTCAATTGGCTTTGAGTTTTCCCCATGTCACCGCGAGTTTATGTGCCGGATCTACAGCGAGAATTGTGTTAAACCCAGAATTCATAAATTCCTGAATTTCCTTTTGAGACTTCACCTCATTAGAAACCCAGAGTTCGTCCATACCGCCAATAAAATGAGATGAGCTAGAAGTCCGCCGATATCCGATGTCAAGGCTGGGTTCTCCAGAAACATCAATGACCCCGCCGCCAGCAATTGGACCCCCGTCGTCTTCTTCGCCGTTGATATAAATAATCGCTTCTTTGCCATCCCAAGTTGCGGCGACGTGACTCCATTCGCCTTCAGCAATCGTGGTTTGCCCAATAAAGTCTTTGACATGATACGTTGTCCAGACGACCCTCTTTGAACCGTGAAACCCAAATTTCCACCCGGCTCCGCCGTCCATCTCCACGATATTCTGCCAATTGGTAATTCCATCAGGATTTATCCATGCCCCGACACTCATAGGATGCGAGAGTTCCTTTAGAGGTGCCGCGTTTTCGACTGTAATAAACGTCTTACCGTCAAAATTAAAACCTTTCTCAAACTCGCCATCAATCCAATCTGCTTTTCCATCAACAGTCCCATCATTTCCATTGCCTGAGAGGTCGGTGAGGGCATCTCCATTCCCCTCGTCGAATGTGGCAAGGAACACAATATCTTTCGGTAGTTCAGCGTATATGCTTCCGACACATACTGTTAAGATGAGGAGTGAATAGACTAAAGTTCGCATTTTACAACTCCTTATAGGGAAATTGCCAGTGGCAAAATCTACTGATTTCAACTTAATAGTGATGCGAAAAGTCTCGTGATATCCTCTGGCATCACGCTGCATCCCATTTCAATCGTTGCTCATTAGCACAGGTTACGACTTACAAGATTTTAGACGAATATATCCCAATTTTGGTTGAAGATAAGAAAATTTCCGCTAATCGCGGTATTCTATAGTAATGTTAATCCGCTTTTTTAATTTTCCCCCAGACTGTGCGAAATCTATCCAATGCTGCTACGCTCAGACCGCTCGGAGCGAATTGCTCAACGGTTGGAAGAATCGCGGGCCCCAATCCTTCTGCAACCCCGCCAACAGCATAGATTTTATTCGTAATAGTACCAACTCCCAAGAAAACTCTCGCCGTTGGCATCTCGGAAGTTTCTGTCCATGTGTCCGTGTCGGGATCGTATATTTCAACGGTTGTTAGTCCAGGCCCTTGCACACTGGAGGTCCCCCCAACGGCGTAAATTTTCCCAGCCACAACGCCCAGAGCCAAAGCCGTTCGGGGTGTAGGTATATCTGCTTTCTCTGTCCACGTTTCTGAGTTAGGATCGTATTCTTGAACCGTTGTGAGCACGGGGCCTTGCACGGCCGGTGTTCCGCCAATGAGATATATTTTTCCCTCAATGCTCGCGGCGGCCATCCCTGAGCGGGGTGTGGGCATATCTGCCTTTTGTGTCCATGTATCGGTTGCTGGATCGTATTCTTCAACGCTTCCAAGGGCTGGAGATTGTCCGTTCCACCCGCCGATAGCATAGATCTTCCCACCGACAACACAGGTTACAACACCAGCGCGTCCCGCTGGTAGACTCGCTTTCTGAACCCATTTGTCCGCATCCGGGTCATAAGCATCAACAAAGCCAATGGGTTCAGCGAGCATTCCGCCGATAGTGTAGAGTTGGTTATCAACAGCAGATACGGAGAAAAAAAGTCTCGGAATAGGCATGTCTGCTTTTTGGATCCAGTTTTCAGCTGTAGCGTTATGTATCAAATTGAAAGTGAGTAGGGCAGCGAATAGCCAGCCCGAATAAAAAAACA
>VXZL01000276.1 GCA_009845505.1 Candidatus Poribacteria bacterium
GTGATATAGCGTGCAGCGTCCGATGCCAGAAAACAGACAGCATCTGCTACGTCTTCTGGATGCCCAAATCCTCGCAACGGAATCAGTCCAAGCAGTTGTTTCTGATTCTGTTCCGATATTTGTGCTGTCATATCCGTCGTGATAAAGCCGGGGGCGATCGCGTTCACGGTAATACCGCGGGCACCAACTTCTTTAGCCGTTGCCTTGGTCAGACCAATAATGCCAGCCTTTGCAGCGGCGTAATTTGCTTGCCCGGCGTTTCCCGCTAAGCCAACTACCGATGAAATGTTAATAATCCGTCCACTTTTCTGACGTATCATAGGACGAAGCACCGCACGCGTGCAGTACATCGTGCCGGTCAGATTCGTCTGTAGAACGGCGTTCCAATCCTCATCTTTAAGGCGCATCAGCAGCGTATCACGAGTAATCCCGGCATTGTTTACAAGGATATCAATTTGTGAGAATTGCGCAGTCGTTTCTTCAATCAGTGCTTCAACATCTGCCTTTTGGGAAATATCGGCAGCCATCGCATGTACACTGTGACCTTTATCTTCGAGTGTATTAGCGATCTCTCCAACAGCATCCGCAGAGCGTGAGCAGATAACGACGTTGGCACCGGTTTCACAAAGCCTCTGTGCAATCGCAGCACCGATACCACGAGACGCGCCCGTTACAATCGCTGTTTTGCCACTCAATAAGTTTTCCCTAAAAGCACTCCGTTCCGTTGTTACATCCATTACTCTTGTTTACCACTTCCGTATTCATCTGTCACGAGAGACAGCGTCTTGAGGTCTTCAATATTCATAGCACTGCTTTCGGGAAGCGTGCGCTTTACCAAACCCGACAAAACCTTTCCAGGACCTACTTCGACAAAATGCGTAATACCTGTATTCGTGATAGTGTGTAATGTTTTTTCCCATTGGACAGATTGTGTTATCTGCTGAAATAAGAGACGTTTAATATCCTTTGCATCCGTGACGAACTCACCCGTTACATTCATCGCAATGTCGATTTGAGGTGGATGGAGCAGCACTGAATCGAGTACAGATTTGAACTTCTGTTGTGCTGGTGCCATCAGTGCGGAATGAAACGCTCCGCTGACCGGTAGTGGACGACATCGCCTTGCACCTATTTCAGCTTTAGCAAGAGAGACGACATGATTAACCGCTTCGACCTGTCCAGATATAATGAGTTGACCGGGACAGTTGTAATTGGCGATGTTTACAATCCCCTCGGTTGTCTCACAAAGTTTTTGGAGCCGTTCTGTTTCCATTCCAAGGATTGCTGCCATTGTGCCTTGCTGTATTTCACCCGCTTCCGCCATGAAACTCGCGCGTGCGTGAACGAGACGCAATGCGTCTGAGAAGTCAAGTACGCCCGCTGCTACAAGCGCGGAATACTCACCCAAACTATGTCCAGCGACAGCGTTTGGAGTAATGTTGTGTGCCTTTAGGACCCGCAACGCTGCGACGCTACACGTCAGGATTGCGAGTTGTGTATTTTCAGTCTGCTTTAAATCTTCCGCTGGTCCTTCAAAACAGAGTTTCCGCAATCCACGCCCAAGCGTTACATCGGCTTCTTCAAAAACAGCATCAGCGACTGGGTAATTTTCTGCCAGTTCTGCTCCCATACCGACCTGCTGTGAACCTTGTCCTGGGAAAATAAACGCCAGTTGTGTCATTTTTGTCTGATGTCAATACCTGCGTTCAGTTCTCGGCTACAATTGTAGAAGCGTGCTTCCCCATGTTAAGCCTGCCCCGAAGGTCACAAGCAGCAGCAAATCGCCCGGTTTCGCTCTACCTTCACGAAGTGCCTCATCTAAAGCGATGATGACTGTCGCTGCAGAAGTATTACCGTATTTGTCAACGTTAATATAGACCTTTTCTCGCGGGACCCCGAGCCTATCGCCGACTGCCTCAATGATGCGCAAGTTTGCTTGATGCGGTATTAACAGATCGATTTCTTCAATACTGACGTTTGCCTCGCGTAATACGCGTTGCGCGGCTTCCGGCATAAGGCGGACACCTAATTTGAAGACTTCTCGTCCATTCATTTGAATCTTGTCTAATTTCTGATCAATCGCTTCCTGTGTGACCGGCATTCGGGAACCACCAGCGGGGATGCCGAGTAGATCGATGTCGGCATAATCACCATCAGATCCGATATAGGATGCGAGGATCCCTTTTGGTTCATCTGTGGCTTGAACAATGGCGGCACCTGCGCCATCTCCAAAGAGAACGCATGTCCCCCTATCGTTCCAGTCAACGATTTTATTAAAAATCTCGCCACCAACAACAAGAATTGTGTCGTATCGTCCCGATCTAATCAGTCCATCTGCGAGGTCCAGTCCATAAAGGAAACCGGCGCATGCAGCGGAAATATCCATCGCAGCGGCGTTTTTTGCACCGATGCCTTTCTGAACGTAACACGCTGTTGAGGGAAAAAATGTATCCGGCGTAACAGTCGCGACAAGGATCACCTGAATGTCAAGCGGATTGATATTGGCATTTTTAATAGCCCAACGGGCAGCATGGACGCAGAGGTCTGAAGTCGCAACATTGTCTTCAGCAATACGCCGTTCCCGAATACCCGTACGTTGACGAATCCATTCATCGCTGGTATCGACCAATTTTTCGAGGTCGAAATTAGTGATAACCCGCTCAGGGAGGTAAGAGCCTGTCCCCGTAATTGTTGCATGTCGAAGTTGCGTCATTATATCTCTCTTTTATGGCTACCAGCATACGTCATCTATGCCTCATCGGCAGATTTGAGTACAGGTCGTCCGTTGTAGTACCCGCATTCAGTGCAGACACGGTGGGATATCATCGTTTCCCCACAGTATGAACAAACACTTGTCGCTTTATCATAGAGTGCGTTATGGCTTCTCCGCATTCTTTTTTTCGATTTTGAGGTTCTCCGTTTTGGGTGCGCCATGGAATTGTCTCCTTTAGTCTTAGGTCTGAAAGGTCACGGTTCAGATCACTTCTATTTACGTTTGCTATGATTTCATCTGTCTTCCAGTATTTTTGAGAGGACTGGCGTTAGAAAGGACGCTTTCGAGCTGCGCTCTCAGGGGGTTAGAATCCCTCACCGGTGCCTCATTTTCAATCTCGCAAGAACATGTACCAGCATTAAGTTCTAATCCGCATTGTGGGCAGAGGCCTTCACATGTTTCGGAACAGAGGGGCCACATCGGTATTTCAAGAAGCAGTGCCTGCCGCGCATCTTCAGAAATGTCTAAAGTCTCCCCGTCGTAATATCGCGTATCTGCGTCATCTTCGTCCGAAGCTTCAGTATTGAAAGAGAAAAATAAGTTTAGCGTAGTCGCTACGTCAATTTCAAAAGGTTTAACACACCGTCGACATTCTACCGAGAGTGTCGAGGTGATGTCGGCTGTCACCCAGATATTGTCGTCGCCTTGGCGGAATAAAGCAATTGTGCATAATAATGGGCTAACAAATTCGGCTTCCTCATAAATCAGATCGAGGATCTCGTGTGGCACAAGTGCTTCGTATTTCTTGGAGTCCTCGTGTCGAAGGTCTTTCACGTCGAACACTAAGGTATCTCTTATGCCTTCCTTCATATTCAATTTTCACCTCAAGTATCTGTTGAGAGAAGTTGTAGGAATACTTTGCCATTATAAGTATAACGACAAAGATGGCTACTACACTTAATAATTT
Organism: Candidatus Poribacteria bacterium; assembly: GCA_009845505.1. Lineage (GTDB taxonomy): Bacteria > Poribacteria > WGA-4E > WGA-4E > WGA-3G > WGA-3G. Next base: position 3,681 of record VXZL01000276.1, read on the forward strand.
GTTAATTTGTGAATACGACACACCTCAAAAATCGACTTCTTCTTCAATCCTGATGAGTTGCGCGTCCTCTTTCACCTCTTCGAGCGTATAAATTTCTGCCAGTGCTGCTTTCATATTCTTTTCCCGTGCCGTGTGTGTTAGCATAACAAGGGACACCGTCTCCATGCCGTGTGGGTCCTTCTGAATGACAGAGGCGATGCTAATGTGCCAGTTTCCGAGGATCGTGCCAATTTTCGCGAGAACCCCGGGTCGATCAGCAACAACGAACCGGATATAATAACGTGTTTCTATATCGTCGATGGAACAAATATCAACTTCCGCTTGTGCACCGGCAAGCCATGCTTGCGAAATCGGCGTACTCACGCCTTGTTGTGCGGATTTTGCTGCATCGATGATGTCAGCGACGACCGCACTTGCCGTTGGCATTTCGCCTGCGCCTTGCCCATAAAACAGTGTTGGACCGACGGCGTCGCCGATAACACAAACTGCGTTGAATGCACCACCAACGTTCGCCAGCAAACTCCGCTCCGGTACAAGTGTCGGATGCACGCGCGCCTCCACACGATTTCCATCCGTCAGTTTCGCGATAGCAAGCAATTTGATAACGTAACCCAATTCCCGCGCATATTGAATCTCTTTCTGGGTGACATTTGTGATACCTTCGACGTGGAGTTGTGGCAGTGAAATGCTGCTCCGGTAGGCAAGAGCGATGAGAAGGATGAGTTTCTGGGCGGCATCAATACCTTCAACGTCAAGCTTCGGATCGGCTTCAGCGTAACCCATGTCTTGTGCAGCTTTTAGCACATCCGAAAAGTCGACTGTACGCTCGTGCATTTCAGTTAAAATGTAGTTACACGTGCCGTTTACAATGCCGTATAGAGAGTGGATCTGGTTACCTGCGAAACTTTCCTGCAGCGTTTTGATGATCGGGATACCACCTGCAGTGCTTGCCTCAAAATTAAGGCTCACCTGATGTTCGGAGGCAAGTTGGAACAGTTCGCCACCATGTTCCGCTAAAAGTGCTTTGTTTGCCGTAACAACATGTTTGCCATTTTGGATGGCACGCCTAATGAGACTGTGTGCTTCTGTAACGCCACCGATAAGTTCGACAACGATGTCAATATCTGGATTGTCGGTGACTTCTGCTGGATTGGTTGTCAGGCAGTCTACGGGAAGTTCAACGCCCTCACGCGTCGCAGGAAGCGTCCGCTTCACTATTTTTTTTAGGTGTAGTTCCGTACCACTATTTTTGGCAATAAGAGCATGCTGATTCATCAAAATCTTGGAAACGCCGGTTCCGACGGTTCCCCACCCTAAAATGCCAACATTGATGCCCGACTTATCCACTACTGCAACTCCCTCTTTTACGTACGTTTACTGCGCAAGCGACGGGCAAGGCATCCCCCCTGCCCGACTTGCAAATCGATATGACATATCAAAATCGGGGCGACTGGATTCGAACCAGCGACCTCTTGAACCCCATTCAAGCGCGCTTCCGGGCTGCGCCACGCCCCGTTAACAGAAATAGGTCCTGCTCGCCTTTAATTGTATCATAACGAAGCGAGAATGTCAAATAAAAGATAAGTTCAGGGTAACCTGAATAAACATTTAGGTTCGTAGTAGGGCAATTTATTGCCCGTTGGGAAACACGAACGCACAATGAACGCGCTACTACAAACACAAATTAATTATAGGTAGCAGCGATGCATCTATGCGAACCCCATCTCTTTGAGATTATTAAGGCTGATGCCTAAACTCTCAAATGGATCCCGTTCATAACAAGTATCTTGCTCAATAATATACCACTCAACACCTGCGTAAACACAAGCATCTAAGATAGCGGACCAATTAAGGTTGCCTTCGCCGACTTCAGCAAAGCGTTGTGTCGAGCCTTGCATTGCCATATCCTTAAGATGAATGATGTCGGCGCGCCCTTTTAAGTCTCTTATCCACGCTGCGGGATCGCCGCCGCCGTGCTGAATCCAGTATGTATCGAGTTCGCTTTTGAAATAGCTCGGATCGCTTTCAGCGTACAAGATTTCTAAACCCGTGCGGCCGTTGAAACGTTCCAACTCGAAACTGTGGTTGTGATACGAAAAGGTGATACCGCCTTCAGCAAGACGTGCTGCGACTTCGGATGCCTCTTTTGCGAATCTCGCATAGCCTTCGGCTGTCCGGTATTCGCCGGGCAGGCCGCCGATCGCCGCATGCTTACAGTCCCATAATTGATGTTCGTCAATAACGGATTGCGGTTCATCGCGCATGCGTCCGTAATCGGTATGTGTCGCAATGATGCTTAGACCTTCACCATCAACAATGTTTTTCAGAGCGGCGGGCGAAACCGGACCGAGTGCGGAGCATTGCACCGCTTCGTATCCGAGCTCCCGGACTTTTTTCATCGTTTCAGCGATGTCAGCCTCAGTTTTGGTAAATTCTCTAACTGTGTAAAGTTGCGCTGCGATTTGCTGCGCAGAAAGCGTGTTTTGTGTTGCCATGTCTACTCCTTCTGTGTGGCATGTGCTATTTGTCGGTTGATAGTATATCAGAAAAAGGTGGGGTGTTCAAGTTAATTCAGGACGGACAGGGTGTGTAAATATTTTGGCAACGAGTTGTCAGAATGCACGTCGCATGAATCAGAATCAACGGTATGAATGCCTTAATAGCATGAACCGAGGCGAGTACGC
>VXZL01000683.1 GCA_009845505.1 Candidatus Poribacteria bacterium
TCACCAGCGTGAATAAAGGTAGTTATTTCAGATGAAAACTGAATTTAAAACATTATACACATTAAGTGTTGTCTTCATGATGTGCGGATTGATGCTCTTTATCTACGCGGGCTGCGGGGGTGGTGATGCTGAAGATAGTATGGAGGCAGAGTCAGCAGGGGTATATTCCTCTTACGGCGGATTGACACCACCAAACGATGTCGCCTATAATGATGTTTTCTTTAAGGATTACGGCACGAATCAATTTATTAATACAAGGGATGACCACCTTTCGACGTTCGGTATGGATGTTGATACCGCCTCCTATTCCATCACACGACGCTATCTCCAAGATGGATACCTTCCGCCATCGGAAGCCGTTCGGGTAGAGGAATTTGTTAACGCTTTTGATTACAACTATCCATCACCGTGGGATGAAACATTCGCCGTTCACATTGAGGGCGCGCCCTCCCGATTTGGTGGAGGCGAACAACTCCGAGTGCCGCCAGATCGCAAACGTCTCCGAGTGCCGCGAGATGGTGAGCAATTCCAATTGCTGCGCATCGGTATCCAAGGTCGCAAGGTTTCCGAAGAAAACCGCAAGGACGCTCTGTTGACTTTCGTGATTGATGTCTCCGGTTCAATGGCTATCGAAAATCGGTTAGAATTGGTGAAAGGTGCCCTAACGCTTTTGGTTGAACAGCTCCGTCCGAGGGATAAGGTGGCTATTGTTGCTTACAGTACCCGAGCGCGAATTGTCCTCCCACATACTGGTATCGAGGGACGCGAGGGAATTCTGGCAGCAATCCATTCTCTCGTACCAGAGGATTCGACCAATGTTGATGAAGGACTTCGTCTTGGGTATAGTCTCGCCTTGCGCGATGCAAAGATTGGCAGTATCAACCGCGTGATTCTCTGCTCCGACGGCGTTGCCAACGTTGACGCAACGGACGCTGATGCTATACTCAGAAAAGTTCGCGGGCATGTTGCAGAAGGGATTACGCTCACAACAATCGGGGTCGGCATGGGGAATTTCAACGATGTCCTCTTGGAGCAACTCGCCGATAACGGCAACGGTAGTTACGCTTATGTGGATACCCTCAACGAAGCGAAACGCGTCTTTGTTGAGAACCTGACGGGAACGTTACAACTCATTGCCAAAGATGCAAAGGTCCAAGTCGAATTCAATCGACGAGTCGTCAACCGTTTCCGTCTGATCGGCTATGAAAACCGTCGCCTCGACCATGAAGACTTCCGAGATGACAGGGCAGATGGTGGAGAAATCGGCGCAGGTCATAGCGTCACGGCACTCTATGAAATTGAACTCTCTGAAGGTGCCAGAGGACATTTGGCGACTGTCTCTATACGCTACAAGGATCCAGATACCCATCGTCCCTCGGAAATTAACAAGGAAATTTCCACAACACAGTTGAACCGTACCTTTGAAGCGGCATCCGCTGAATTTCAACTCGCAGCGACTGTAGCAGAATTCGCAGAAATTCTGCGTGAGAGTCCTTGGGCACGGGATGGCAGTTTAGCAGTAGTGTCACAAAGCCTTAGAGGTATCACACGCCGCATCCACAATCAGCAGGTGGACGAACTCATGCATCTCGTGAGTCGAGCCACTCGCTTTAAAGCCTCAGATAGAGAATAAACGATGGGGCGGACGCAAGTCAGGGGGTATCTGTTGTATATCCGAATTTTGCGTCCGTCCTAAAATAAACAAATAACACGCACGGCGGCAACAGGAGCAAACATGAAAGCACTTCTGAAAAGCCTAACATATCTCATTATCTTCAGTATCGTAATCGGTGCCGGCATCTGTCTCTACCTCCTTCAAGCCCCTCCGGTCGAGCAGAAAGGGGTCCCGAAACTCCAAATTCATAAACGTACAGCACTCCGCGGCAGACCCACAGTCGATTCAAAACCGATTGTATACACCAAAGATGTCTATCGGTTTAGCCTCGATTCGCAATATATCAGCAATTTGAACAGTCGTAAATTGGCGCGCGAACTCGTGTTTAACGCCTCACTGGGACACCGCGCAACGTTGAAAGCGCAACGTTTGGACACGGCATTGAAAACAGCAACGGATTGGCAAAAGATGTTCACCGATTTAACAAAAGACATCCGATTCCGTCCGAGCGGATCTCCAATTGAAGTCCTGCTCAGCGGTGAGGAGTGGCGACTCAGGGATGCCTCCGGTGCTGCCTACACAATCGTCAGAACCGACGACACAGTTGGCGTTTATCTACCCGACCTCAAAGAGGCTTTTGATGCCAACAAAATCGGGCTTTCCACAGATTTGGAAATATCGACCGAAGAGAGAAACAGACACTGGCTCATCAAGGACAACCAATATAGACAAGCTTACAGCATTCGGAGTGCCGAAGGAAAACTCCACGTCTATCAGCAATCAAAATTTGAAATTCTTACCTTCCTATTTGAGACGGATTCAGTTTATGAGTCATCGCTTGCAGCGGGCAAACTACCGGCAAAACTCATCCAAGAATTCGTGAAGGAAAACATGCCTGTGTCCCGACGGGCACAGGTATCCGCCGACAAAGACGCTGAGGGTTGGATGATAAGCAGTCCGCCCCTAAAGTATGACATCCTGAGTGAGAACAATCGGCTGAAGGTCTATCTGAATCTTGACAGCAAGTGGCTTCGCGTCAAGATTGATGGCGAAACAGAAGGTTGGGTCCAAAGGGCGCGTGGCACCGTTTTCACGCCACCGCCACCGACCTTGAGTTCACGCCAACAAGCCAAAGAACGCCTGCTCGTTCTTATTGACAGAGTAAAAGACCAGATCAGGAGAGCCAATGCAGAAAATTAAGCCCAAAATGTTACGTCCCGGTAGCCGTATCGCGGCGATTTCGCTCTCTTGGGGTGGTCCCGGTACTGTCCCCTACCGTTACCAGATTGGTAAACAGCAGTTTGAAGAAGAATTCGATGTAACGGTCATCGAAACGGAACACGCCTTACGCGATCCAGATTGGCTTGCTAAGAACCCAAAAGCGCGTGCCGACGATTTAATGGGGGCTTTCGCTGATGCGACAATCGACGGAATTATCTCGACAATTGGTGGTGAAGATTCAATCCGGACGCTGCCATATCTCGATTTAGACCTGATTCGGAACAACCCGAAGGTCTTTATGGGTTTTTCGGATACCACTATCTCGCACGCTGCCTGTTTCAAAGCCGGTATCGTCTCATTTTATGGTCCCTCGTTTATGGCGGGTTTTGCTGAAAACGGCGGGATGTTCCCATATATGGCGAATTCCGTCCGCCGAACCCTTTTCTCTGCCGAACCGACTGGCGTTATTGCGCCGAACCGAGCAGGATGGACGGTTGAATATTTGCCGTGGGAGAACCCCGAAAACCAATCTATTCGCCGGAAACTGAACCCCTGCACCGGTTGGAGATTCCATCAGCAAGCAGGTATCGTTGAGGGACTACTCTTTGGGGGCTGTGTCGAAGTTTTGGACTGGCTCCGCGGGACTGACTATTTCTCTGCTGATGATCTTCATGGGGCTGTACTTTTCTTGGAAACCTCTGAAGATGCACCACCCCCCACGTTCCTAACAGAATTCGTGAGATGCCTCGGCGCAATGGGTATTCTTGAGGGATTGGCGGGCATTCTACTCGGACGACCCGGCGGAGGTGTCGATCCCAATACCTTCCACGCGTACGACGATGCCCTCTGTAAAGCGGTTCGTGAGGAACACGGGTTAAGCGATATGCCGATTGTCACCAATATGGATTTCGGGCACACGGATCCGATGTTCGTCCTTCCGATAGGCATGAAGGCTCGCATTGATTCAGCTAAACAGGAAATTGCTATCAACGAAGCAGCAGTTACAAACACCTGATTTTAAAAGAATGAAGATTCTCTTTCTATCCCCTACCGTGCCGTTTCCACTCACCGATGGCGGACGTATCCGGGTTTATAACCTCCTCAAACAGATTGCCCAAAAAAGCGACGTAACGCTGCTCGCCTTGGAGATCCAACCGACAGATGCAGACGGGGTTGCTGAACTCAGAAAGTTAGGTATCCAGGTCCATCTCGTCCCACACGCGTCGACCCTCCCACGCGTATCGTTAGGTACACTTGCCAAGGCGTTTCTCAAAAGACAACCCATCACCGTCGCACGCTACGATGTGCCTGCCTACCGTCGGAAACTGAAAGCACTATTAGCAAACGAAACCTTTGATCTCGTCCACTATGAGATGTTCCACGTAGCACAGTTCCATACAGAAACGCACTTACCGGGTGTGCTTTCACAGCAAAACGTCGATTCCGCTATCTGGCGCAGGCTCTGCAGCGAAACCGCCAACCCGTTCTATAAATTCGCCTATTGGACGCAACAACTCGCATTTCAACGCTACGAACGTCTGCTGAGTCCGAAGTTCAATGCCGTTACCTGTACCTCCGACATCGACGCAGCGGTTTTCGCGCAGCACTGTCCAGAAGATGCTATCGAGATAATCCCGAACGGCGTAGACATCACACACTACCGTTCCGACTTTACCTGTGAAGCACCCACACATCTCATCTATATCGGGAGCATGGATTGGTATCCCAACGAGGATGCTGTCGCGTTCTTCGCTGATGAAGTCTTCCCTCGGATTCAGGAGAAGGTCCCCGATGTGGCGTTTTCGATTGTCGGTGGAAATCCGTCGGCACGGGTACAAAAGTTGGCAGCACGAGAGGGTATTGTTGTCACTGGACGTGTGCCGGAAATCAAGCCCTATTTCGCTGAAGCAACGGTCTTTGTTGTGCCGTTGCGTATCGGAAGTGGCACCCGCCTGAAAATCCTTGAAGCGTTGGCGATGGGAAAAGCGATTGTCTCCACGACTGTCGGCGCGGAAGGATTAGACCTCAGAGATGGCGAGGAGATTCTCATTGCCGATGTTCCAACCGATTTTGCTGATGCGGTTACCCGACTGCTTACGGATTCGGAACTCCGTCGTAGGATTGGTGAAAACGGTCGCGCTCGCGTGGAGCAGGATTACGATTGGCGAAGCATCGGCGAGAAGCTGCATGGAGTTTATGTTAAAATTGTTCAACCATCAAAAAAGGAACAGCATTAGATTACAACCCAAACCACGTTACTAAGGTGGAATTAGGATAGGAAAAACCAAATAATATGCTCAGGATATTATCTACATTACTTGCGGGTTTACTCGCTGTTTATGGTTGTGTTCCTGACGACTATGAATATGGAGAGGCACCAGTACATTTTGTGAATGTAACGCCACGTAGTGGTGAATCCATTTCGGCAAATACTACCCTTACGCTTATTTTCGATGGCGTGCCGATTAATTTAACGTCAAGTGCGGGTAAGGTTACAGTTGATGGAAGAACAGCTAAGATTGATGGCCCCTTCACGCCAGGTCCTCTCGAAATTTTAGTCGCATGGACAGATGAAACTGTGAGACTTACCTACATGATTGTGGAAGATGTAATTGAAGAATAGAATTTGAGCGGATGAGTGGATACACGTAGCCGTTACAGGCGATGGTGATAAATTCAAAATTTACGCAGACGGTAAAGTAGTCGCTGAGACGGACTTTCAAGAAACCGATGGTGCGAATGCCACCTATCGTATTGGTGGTTCTGGTGGCGAGACTTTTGCCGGTCTAATGGACGATTACGCCGTCTTCTCCCGTGCGTTAGATGCAGACGAAATTAATCTGATAATGGATAGCGTTGAGACGTTCTTGGCAGTGGAACCCCAAGGCAAACTGACAACCCGTTGGGCAGCCCTTAAACGCTGAGAACTGGTACAATAGAGACAAAACACACTGCTGGCGAGGTTTCCTAACCTCGCCTACTTATTTTAAGGGAAAAATTGAAATACAACACCGACTTGTGTTAAAATAATAGAAAAGTTTCTACAAAACAAAGGAGTTAACAGATGCCCCGCCCTGCTCACAATCTGTTCAATACACGCCGAACACTCGAAAGCGGAGGACAGGAGTGTACCTACTATTCACTTCCTGCCCTATCAGAAGCCGGTATCGGGTCAATCGCAAAATTGCCCGTCAGTCTCCGTATCCTATTAGAGTCGTTACTGCGAAATTACGATGGACACCAAATCACTGAAACGGATGTCTCAAACTTAGCAAACTGGAACGCGCAATCCCCCAAAGCCGAGGAGATTCCGTTCAAACCCGCACGCGTCGTCGCACAAGATTTCACGGGTGTACCGCTGGTCGTCGATATTGCCGCAATGCGTTCCGCTGTCGCAGCACTCGGCGGCGATGCACGTATGATAGAGCCACTCGTCCCCGTTGATTTGGTTATTGACCCCTCCATCCAAGTCGATGCTTACGGCTCAGCAGACGCATTCCAGTTCAATACCCAACGGGAATTTG
>VXZL01000192.1:0-2214 GCA_009845505.1 Candidatus Poribacteria bacterium
CGCTGAGGTTGTGTCGCCGACACAGTTCGGCTTGAGAACTTTGGCCGCTGAGTGCTTCAAGCACAACTTTCCCTTTAAACTCGGGGGTAAAGTTTCTTCGTTTGCGTTTTGGCATCGGAACGCTCCTTTCATTTATCGTAAACCTTAGAATTAATTGGATATTCAGCACCGATGCGGTTAGGAAACCGCATCTACAGGGCCGGGGTAAAATGTTCATTGATTTTTCTGGTTTACCAGATAGTGTTATTATATCACACTCTTGGTTTAGAGGGTGGCCCAAATTTCCGATGACAGTACAACACAAAGCACATTGACAAAATAAGCGGTTTTAAAGTAGAATTCACAGCAACTAACAGTTTCCAGCATTCACGCGAGATATTCTATAGCGATAAGGAGTCCAAACATGCTAACGCAAGAACAGGTTGATTTTTATCATGAGAATGGCTATCTCAAGGTAGACCAACTCTTTGCACCTGAAGAAACGAAAGAACTGGCATCCGAAATGGTGAGGATTATTAACAACTGGGGACAGGAGACGATCGGTTGGCCGGGACCTTGGCGTACACGCTACCTCAAAGAAGAGGATCAGCAGACGACGAAGGCTGTCTTTATGCACAATCCCCACTTCTACTCTGCGGCATGGGGTCGGGTGATTTTCCATGAACGGCTCACGGGTGCGGTGCAGGCACTGATTGGTGATACGATTCAGTGGCACCATACGGTGCTACATGCGAAACCGCCGGAAAAAGGGACACCGTTCCCGATGCATCAAGACTATCCGTTCTATCCACACGACGGACTTGATTTCGTTGATTGCCTCGTCCATCTGGATGACGCGCCGTTTGAGAGTGGCGCGCTGCGCGTCGTCCCCGGTAGTCATAAAGAGGGCCCGCGGGAACACATCACGGGTGAAGGCACGGCACCGCATCTGCCTACCGATAAATTCCATCCAGATTTCGTTGACTCGATTCCCGTTCCGGCAAAAGCAGGAGATGTTATCTTCTTTAGCTATTGCCTCATCCACTGGTCAGAGGTCAATCGGACAGAGCAGTGGCGGAAAGCCGTTCGATTCGGATACCACAAGCCTGAAATGCGCCCCGTCGGTCGTCCTGAAGAGGAGCCTTATAACAACATTATGGCGGGTGGATTCAAAACGAATCCAGCGTCTGAAGAAATAATGGCTTAATCGGGATGGTAGGAAGGAAGATTGGAAGATTCGGGTGGAGGGTTGGAAGGTTAGAAGATTGGGAACCCAGCCTTCCAGCCTTCCATTTCCTTATCAGTCGTTAGCGGCGTTTCACATTGCCCCAAGTGGTCGTTAATTTACCCCCTGGTTGAACCGCCAATCCGCCAATTGTTTTCATAGCAAGATTCATCTCATCAACGTCAATCACCCTGTCCCACATATAGACTTCAGCAATCACAGCGTTTAACCACTGTCCATCCTCGCGGTGTGCGATAAATACAGGGCGGTTGCCGGCTTCACAAGGACCGTTGCCGTTATCAGGAGCTTGGGCGACGGGGTCATCGTCTCCGTTGACGTAAACGCGCACGCCCTCATCCAATAGGAACGTGCCGCATTGGTGAATCCATTCGCCGCCGGGTGCTGTGCCTGCGCCGTGTGGTTCCGAAACACCAGAACCCGGGCATGTCCAAACTGACATCCCTGCCCCGAAATCGTCATAAATATAGAGCGAGAATTCCCACTGTCCACCGGCACCTTTCATGACGATAGGTTGACGGGTTTGCCCGTGGGCATCCGTTCCGACTTTCAGCACCTTGACCCATGCACAGATGGTAATGCCCTTTTTATCATCAAAGTGGGAATCGATGTCTTTGTTCTGACCTGCCATGTCAATCATGATGAAGGTTTCCTTGCCGTCAAACTCCATCACTTGTTTGAGGTCATTGTGTTTGGCATCGACCCACTTCGGTGGGCTCTTACTGAGTTCCGTGTCAAAACTGTGAGGTCCGTGGTCAGCGACCTTGTTTCCTGCACCTTCATTCATCGGTAGATACATCCACAACCCATCTTCGATATCAGCAGCGGATGCGAGAAAAGTTGCAGCGGAAAATATCGCTATCAGCGACGCGAAAAATATAATCTGACGCATTTTTTCCTCCTTCTTCGGAATTAATCGGTAATAGACGGGCAATAAATTGCCCTACTACAAACAAGAGACCCGTTCGTAGTAGTGCGATTCATCGCACGTT
>VXZL01000192.1:2224-6350 GCA_009845505.1 Candidatus Poribacteria bacterium
ATTGCCCTACTACAAACAAGAGACCCGTTCGTAGTAGTGCGATTCATCGCACGTTGAGAAACTGCCTGATTAAATTCTTAATCTTCATACAGTCTTCTTCGGAATTAATCGGTAATAGACGGGCAATAAATTGCCCTACTACAAACAAGAGACCCGTTCGTAGTAGTGCGATTCATCGCACGTTCCAAATCAATGATGGGCAATAAATTGCCCTACTACAAACATAGGCTAATACGATGTTATTTTTGACGTGCGACCCGCGCGTGGGCAACCCGTAATAGGTTCCGCGTCTCGACCGCATCTGGATTGAGTTGTAAGGCTCTCTCAAAAGCCTTAATGGCTTTAGGGTATGCGTTCTGTTTTGTATGGCAGACCCCAATTTCGTGATATGCCTTGGCACTCATAGGATAGATATGCGTAATTGTCGTAAAGGCTTCCAATGCTTCTGTGAAACGTTCTGTTTCTCGATAAACGTAGCCGAGCTGCATCAGTGCTTCCGGGAAATCCGGTTTGAGTCCAATCGCTTTTTCAAGGGCAATGATCGCTTCCGAGAGGACACCTTTATGTCTGTATGCGACCCCGATGCCATAGTGGGCATGCGGTAGGGTTGCATCTCGCGTCAATGCTTTCTCGTATTCAGCAATCGCTTCGTCGAGCTGTCCTGCGAATCCATAGGCTCTACCTAAGTCGATATAAGCCTCCGCCATATCCGGTCTCAACTGAATCACACGTTTGTATGCGATAATCGCTTCAGCGAGTCTCCCTTGCATCACATAGACAGTGCCTAAATTATGGTGTGCCTCAACCAACGTCGGCTTCATCTCAATCGCGCGTTGATAAGCCGAGGCCGCTTCGGGGAGTCTCCCAGCGCGTTGATAAGCAGTCCCGCTGTTGTTGTAGTCCTGTGCAGAAGGTGAAGCGGTTGACCGAACGACTGGCGTGGATGCCGGTTTCTTTTTACCGATGGATGTGTTCTCGTTACTTTGACATCCACCGATGAGTACTAAAACTATCAGAAAGATACATCCATAGGACTTACGCAAAATTACGTCAGAACGCCATCTTGATATGATGAAGGCACTTCCTATCGGAGAAACCCGGTGCGGTTGGAAACCGCACCTACCAGTGGCGTGCGTAAGTCCTAATCCATATAGGCTGAGTCTCATTTTTTGGATGCTCCCTCAACTGCCTCTATCGTTTGATTGGCTTTGAGTGCTACGTACCGGTCTACTTCACCAGAGGGCCACTGAATTTCGAGTTGCGCGACTGTCTCAGTCTCCCCTAATCCGAAAGTCAATATCGTCTCGCTTTGTGAGCAATAACTACTACCCGTGCGAACCATCTGGTATTGGAGACTATCTCCCGACGTTACTCGGACCTGTGTACCAATACCATCTCGATTGCTACGGACACCCACAGTTTTCACTCGGAGATAATTAGACAACGGTTCGGTATCGTTTCGCAGAAGCCATGCCCCAGCATATTCAGTTTTAACACCGTTATTGCTTACAAGGAGATCCAGATCGCCATCGTTATCGTAATCGCCGTAGGCACACCCGCGTCCGACCCCCTCGCGAACGAGTCCAGCGTGCTTTGTAATATCTCGAAACGTCCCATCCTTCTGATTTTGAAAGAGGGAAGGGAGTTGTGCATAAGGGGTATGCTGCTGATAACGAAGCACCTCCGGTTCAATGTGTCCATTCACACAAAACAGATCGAGCACGCCATCTAAGTTGCAATCAAAAAACAAAACCCCAAACGTCAGGGACCGGTAACTTAGATCGGCAATCCCGACACGGTTAGCGTTATCCGTGAAATAGGGGTCGCCTGATTCCGCGTAAAAGAAGGCAGTCTTTTCGTTGCTAAAATTGCCGATGGCGATTGCGGTGCCGCCGTTATTATAGACATCCGCTGCATCAATGCCCATACCACCCCGTGCTCTCCCTGTCTCACTGAAGGCGATACCCATAACGAGGGCTTCATCGGTAAATGTGCCATCCCCGTTGTTCCGATAGAGAAAATTGGGTTCAGTATCGTTGGCGACAGCGAGATCAATCCATCCGTCCCGGTTATAATCCAACAGGGTAACACCGAGCGATTTTCCTATCGGATTGTAGAGTCCAGCTTGCACAGTGAGGTCTGTGAAGGTGCCATCCCCTCGGTTGCGATAAAACCGAGCGGACTGCCCAGTATAGACAGTCGGCGTGCAATAGGTACGGTGTCGCTTGTTGTCAGTCGTAGAAATCACTGTACACGGCAGATCCGTCTCAGGGGTCCATTCAACGTAGTTGCAAACAAACAGGTCGAGCCACCCATCGTTATCGGCATCAAAGAAAGCGGCACTTGTCGACCAGTTTGGATCCGCGACCGCTGCGAATCCAGTGACATCCGTAAAAGTTCGGTCTCCGTTATTGCGAAAGAGTCGATTTTCACCGACGTTGGTGAAGTAGACATCCGGATCGGCGTCGTTGTCGTAATCCGCCACCGTTATGCCCATCCCATACATGGGGACGTTCAGTTTCGCTGCTTCAGTAACATCGGCGAACCGTCCGGTGCCGATGTTGCGGTAAAGCCGCGGGGTGTCTGTTGTTCCCCCGAGTTCCCAAGGTGTTCCATTTGCGAGGAGAATGTCTAAATGACCGTCAGTATCGTAGTCGAAAAAGGCACACCCGGCACCCATCGTTTCAGGCATATATCGCTCACCCGTTGCCCCGGTGGCGTGCTGAAATTCGACACCAGACAGTTCGGTGACATCCGTAAATCGGACATCGGCTTCCGCAGGAATACATAGACAGATTAAAACGCACAAGCGCAGAAAGGTCGGCATGAGGTATTCTTCGTAGTGTGCCGGCAGACGTTAGTAGTCTGTCACATCTAAACTGACAGGTCGTTCGTAGTAGGGCAATTCATTGCCCGTTTCTGACGTGCGATAAATCGCACTACTACGAACTGGGGTTTCCCATCATTTGAAAGTTGACAGAACATTAGGCTTTGTAAAATTCAACCGTTGTGCCAGCCATATCTTCGACCTTGTCTATCAACGCTTGCCTCTCATCATCTTCCATGCCTGTGAACTTTTTAGCGATGTCAATTTTCTCTTGCATCTGCTCGGCATTGTCAGGACCAGTAACAAGTGTGCTCACCGGTAGAGACCAGACAAACCGAATCGCTTCGGAAACGCTGACTTTATCAGGGACGACTTTCGGATTTGAGCCGTGTTTACCGTGCCGCGACCCACCGAAAAATCCACCGTTCGCGAGTGCCTTCATCCCAATGACACCGATATTGCGTTCAACGAGCGTCGGGACGACTCTTTCAATGAAACTCTCGTAGTTCATATCAACAAGGTTCATTGACAATTGACATGCATCGAAAATATCGGTACGTTCAAGCATACGTTCATGGGCTGCAGGGCTCGAATGCCCAGTGAATCCGATATAGCGCGTTTTCCCTGTCTCTTTCGCCTCGAGCATAACATCAAGGATGCTGTTATCAATTCGCTCATCTACGTCTGCGGGGTTCCTGATCGAATGCACCTGCCAGAGATCGAGCTGTTCGGTGTTCAAACGTGAGAGTGAACCTTCGAGATGTCTCCAAGCACCATCAGCAGTAACTGCCGTCGTTTTCGTCATCAGAAACACATCATCTCTATATTTTGGCACTAATAGTTTCCCGAGACGGCTCTCACTGCCACCGCGTTGATAAGATTCTGCGCTATCAAAGAACCGGACGCCGCCTTCAAGTGCGATGTCAATTGTTTTCTGTGCCTCCGCTTCAGACATCTCTCCGATATGCCATCCGCCAAGGGCAAGCATGGTTACCGCTTCGCCGGTGCGTCCGAGTCTCCGTGTTGGCAGGAGGGTGCCTAAACGGTCGCTGGCAATATTTGCTTCGTCCCCTTCTGCACACGCTGATGACAGGAGAATGCCTGTTGTCAAACCTGCCATCGATTTTAGAAATCCACGTCGATCAATCATAGTCATCACCTCCGTGTTTATATCCTAATGCATTTCAGAATTTTTGTCAAATGTTTTTTCTATAGAACAAGCGGTCAGGACGTTCCGCTACGCGAATCAGAATCAACGGTATTCAGGTTTCCTTATGGGCATGTAATCAACGGTATGAA
>VXZL01000275.1 GCA_009845505.1 Candidatus Poribacteria bacterium
TTCGATAAGTGTGTAGTACCAAGAATCATAATTGTCGGTATCATTCGAGTGTCTCCTCCTTAACAATACTAATAAAACGCGAGTGATTCATTCGTCTAACTCTACCTTGAGAGTAACTTTAAAGGTCTTCGGATCTAAGCCTTGTGCTTTAAGGTCGTTAATCGCAGCTTGTAATTCCTCACCAGTTTCTTCCAATTCGTGGATGTATTCTCTATTCTCATTATTATGTCGAGCGATCTCAAGTTCTATCTCATTGAGTCGCTGGAGGTCAGTGAGCAGGCCTTCATCTACGCCGACGACCCTCGGAACAATCTCTAACCATTCTTCCATAAGTGGGTGTTCGCCTTTAGCGATGATATAAAAGGCACTTTTCAAGGTTTTTAGTGATCCCTCTGGGTCTTTGTCTTTAAGATCAAGATACCTTATCAGCAATTCCCCTGATTTTTCCATTCGTTTTTCTATTGGAAGTTGGAAGTAACGCTCTATGGATGCGAGTTCTTCTGCAAGGGCTGCTTGCTCTGAATCACTCAGCACGACCGAAGAATTCTCTTTCGTGAGATCTTGTTCATCGCCCCCACATCCAAATGCTCCCAGAAGCAAGGTAAGGGAAATCGCAATAATTGTTGTATATCTCATTGTATTCTCACTTTCCCTTTGGGGAGTGTCCGAAACGGGCAAGCGCAGCGGTGCCGCCCGTTTCTCTCAGACTAAAACATGCGAGACCATTTGAAATCGACTTGATACCCGCGCCCCTCTTCAAGGGCTCGTGCGAAGTTCAATCTGAACGGTCCCCCTTGGAAGCCTATACCGAGATTAACCTTCGGCTGCATATCTTTTATGTCTTCCAAGCGATACCACACTTGTCCTACGTCTACAAAGGGGATAATGGACGCGTTGTCGCCTATACTGCGAGCATACTGCAAATTAAAGAGGAATCCGTGGTTGCCCACAAATTCATAAAGAGAGTACCCACGGAGTGTTCCGATCCCACCGATTACAAATTGACGTTGAAAAGGCAATGGCGCAGTCGCAAGTCCGACTTTCAAGCGCGCAACAATTTGGTCGTCTCCAATAGGCGAGTAGTGTCGGAAGTGTGCCTGGAAGCGCGTAAAATCGAAATCCGAGCCTATTGTAGGACTGGCATGCTCCACAAGAAACGTGTTGTACCACTCACTTGTGTTTCCACCGTACGGACTATCGGGATCGTATTTTAAGTCAGTATCTCCTCGGTTATCAAAATCGTATTTTATGGAGATACTCCGCATGCTTCCATCATGTATTGGGGAATTGCTCCGGCCCGCTAAGTCGGGATGTGCTGACCAGTTTCTGAGATGAAAATTCATCGTCCTGTGTAGACTTTCGTGCTCTTCCCAAAGTAGGAACGCGCCGAGCGAGTGCTTGATACTTGGAGATTGCCATTGCAGTGCCATTACCACGCCCTCTCTGAGATAGTAGTCTTGGAAATCCGTACCCCATAACCCCCGCAAAAACTGCTCGCTATCGCTTAGCAAGATGTCTCTATCTCTGACAGATGTTAATCGATGGATTTGTGCGCTATACGTCAGATGCGAGGCTTCTCCTAATGCCACGCCACCACCCGCTCGGTAGTTCAGGCTTTCGCTTGAGAAACCATAACTCATTGTTCCAAACAGAAAGGGACCCACTGACGGACGGTAACGCCTCCAAGAATCATTTTCATCAATATCAATTGAAGCAGTAGTCCCGTTTTCATTTCCGCGAATCATTGAGCCTGATCCCGCAAAAAAGAGCGGATCCGAATGCCACCGTTTGCCGATTTCAAAGCCGCCGCTGAGTCGCAGTCCATCCACAGGATTGAGCGTGCTGGCACTCACCGGACGGAAAATGTCCGCGCTTGATGAATTCACCACTGTAGGACGAACTGGTGTCAGAGAGACATTCTGGGTCCTTCCTAAAACGGGTTCCGTTGGCTCAACGGGTTCAATGGGTTCTGTGGGTTCAACAGGTTCTGTGGGTTCACTGGGTTCTAAGGTGTCTAACCAACCTTGTGTACCAGAGGATTTTGGTGGCGGTAGCACATGGAGCCAGTGTCCGTCATTTTTAAAAGTATGATCAACACCTATATTTGACCACCAAGAACGTGTACCCGTCCGTGCTTGTCCTCGGTCAAAGTTGATCCCCATCCGAATCGGTTCGGTTGTATCTGGGTAATCCAACATTTTCCACGGAATTTCCATCTCCACAACCCAGCCAGTCGCATTGATGTTAGCGGCGACGTTCCACTGCTCCATCCATTCGGTTTTGTTTGCGTCCTGTTTGGGAGAGTGGACGAATTTTTTGCCAGACGGGTTTGCCATGAAGTAGGTACGATTAGAAAATCGGTGTGTGTGGAAAGGATCAATGCTGAAAGAGACCCAATCCTCCGTCGTTTTAAACCGGACATGGTCTTGAGTTTGCAGAGCAATGATCTTATCCGGTTCGCTATCATAGAGATGCCATGCGACGTAGATCGCTTCGTCTGTGTAAATCAGTTTGACTGTTGTATCATCCTCGACCGGATTTCCACTACGCTCATGCGTGAAATTACTCGCTGCGTGGGCGATTTTCCAACACGCATCGTCAAGGGCTCCATCAATAATTGGCGCATTTTCGACTTTTACAGCGAGTAACTCTTTCTGGACGGTATCTGCAATTGATTTCGGCTGCGCCTTCAGCGCATCGCCAACGTTGATATCCGTCGCACCAAAATTGCTCAGATTGCTGAGCAGGTCCTCAATCCGTTCTGGCGCGATTTCTCCAACGATATTGACAAAAGTGACTTCTCCAGACGTTTCAGGCATCACAATCGCAAAAATCCCGTAGACTACATCTTCGTCAAACAGCAGGCTAATTTCTACGACCTCATTCTCGTCCTTAATTTTCACAAGGACTTCCCAATTATCTTCCTTGAGCCGCTGCTGAAAGTAGCTAATAAATCCCTCTTCGTCGATCGTGAGCCTATCATAAGTGCGTACATAAATGCCGTCCAGCATCTGAATTAACTCCGCAACTTCTGGCGTATTGCTCACTGATTTCGTAACCAAGTTGATAAGTTTTGCCGTTAGGTTAACCTCAACTTTTGCTTCAAGTGAGTCTGAAGAATCAAAGATGATAAGTTCTTTTCTCTTGGTTTCGTCAGGTTTTTCCTGTTGTGCAACTGCTGACTGCATCGGTATCAGCGATAAAACTAAAAACGATAGTATGAACAGCAGGGCACCGTACTTTTGCAGTTTCATTGGTTCTCCTCCTTATTTGAGGGGTCATTTGTTTCTGTTTCTAATTTCGGTGCTTCGTCTGATCCTTCCGGGTTGATAGAGTTTACCAAATCACGAATCGTCTTTGACATCCCCTCTTCCGAACTCGATGCCATAACGCGTCCAAATAGAGCACCGAGTTTCTGAAAGTCGATCTCCCCGTAGATATTCACAAAACTCCAGCTCTCGTCGTCAATAATCGTGACAAAAATACCGTGCAGTATCCCCGGTTCTTCCGCATAGAGCAGACTGAGATTAAATTTGTCCGTGACTTTGACAATATGTTCCCACTTTTCGTCTGCAAGTATACCTTGATAGCGGTTTACTATATGGTTGAGATCTTCCGTCTCTTTATCGTAAGCCCGGACAGCCGCACCTTTTAGCATGTCGGCATACTCCGTATATGCTGTCATGTTGGTGGGTGGATCTCCATCAGATTTTGGAATGCTCGCAACGCCGAAATTGATAAGTAGGTTGAAGAATGTTTTATCCAGATTAATTACCATTTTAGGGGCAGAGGCATCTGGTAGGTCCATTGCTATTTTGCCGCGGATGGTCTCTGCTTTTGCCACACCGTTAGTCAGGGCGTACCCTACCGTGAAGAGGCAGCAAACTATTAAAAGGGCTGTAAGGGTGAATCTGTTCATTGTGTTTCTCCTTCTTGCTGTGAGTTTTGATTGTGTTCCGTATCCAGAGCGTTTTCAGGTAACCTGTTGAGGCTATCCAAACTTCTATGGATTGCGGATGAAATATTTTGTTTCTGTTTCAATGCCCGACGTGAGGCTTCTTCAATCCGAACAAACGGACGCTGCGAAGTCTCATCAATCTGGACATTCGGAAGTTTTTCTTTAACAACGATACCCGTTCTTTCGACTGCGTAATTTAACTTACTAAGCACATAATTGAGGTCCCGGGAAGCTTGCATGATTTTTTGATGCTGTTGATACTGGTAAATACCAAACGCGACAATTCCAAACAGACATACCACTGCACCTACGCGAACAAGTGAGAACGTCAAATTATCCCAGAATGTAGATAATTGAAATAACCGGTGCCACCATCTTTCACCCTTATCTGGATGAGCACGGACATAAGCCTCGACCGCATCAAAGACTTTTGGGGGTGGTTCCAATCTCGGAAGTTCGTGTAAGGCTTCGCTGATTGTTTGGGCGAAATGCACCTCATCTTGACATTTCGGGCAGGACGTAACGTGCGCCGCTATTCTCGCGTGTGTCTCGGCATCCAGCTCAGCCGCGAGATATGCCTCTAAGGTGTCCTGAACTTCCGAACAAAGTAAATCTTGAGGGCGTGAAAATTGGTTCATTCGTCATTTCTCCAGTAGGGACGCAAGAGTTCCCGCAACTTCTTACGGGCACGAAATGCGGTTGATTTCACAGTACCTTCGGGTTGCTCTAATACCTGTGCAATCTCTTTGAAATTCATACCTTCCAATTCCCGCATAATTATCACTGAACGCATTTCTGGCGGCAATTTTTTGATCGCACAATGTACGGACGCTTTAAGTTCCCGTCTGATGACAATTTCGTCAGGCGATGGATTTGACTGATGCGTATGTCTATGCAGTAGCGTTTCGAGCTCCCTCTCGTCTCCTTCTGTTAGAGGTTCTTGGAATTTTTGCCGCTTTAGCAGGTTGAAACAGAGATTCTGTGCGCATTTGAGCAACCATGAACGCACGGTCTTCAGACGTAATTTGCGCCGGTTCTCCCACGCTTTTATGAACATTTCCTGTGTTATATCTTCCGCATCTTCTCGGTTTCTGAGTAGATAAAGAGCATGCTGATAAATCTGAGTCTTGTGCTCGTGGACAAGTTCAAGGAATTTATCTTCTGTCATGTTTCAACTCCGCGCGTTTTGAGGTTAACATTACTACAAACGAGTTGAAAAAAGGTTGCACTTTTCTGCAAATTTCCTCATAAATATAGGTGTGACGGGGGGTGTAACCTTTGTCAACCGCAGTCGTATTTATAAAAATATGAGTTGGTTTGATGATTAAGATGCGGTTTTGAGGCGGGAAGGTTGCATAATTTTGGAGAGATGAGAGAAATACGCGAGGGTAGTAGGGGCAGCCCTTGTGGCTGCCCGTTAGTCTATTCCCACTGGAATACCGTCCCCAACAAGCGCATCGGTTCGTCGCGGAGCCATTGATATATCTGTGGTGCCTCATCAATATTTACACGGTGTCGAATCAGCGGAGCAATCTTGACCGAACCTTGGCGAAGCAGCCTGCAAAGATTTTCCAGATCATCACAAGTGAAGTGGCTACACTGAAGGATGCTGATCTCCTTGTGTTGACCGACGTTAAAAGTGTAATTAACGTCAAATCGCCCGGCGACTAAGAGCAAACGACCCCGGACCTTACAGGCGTGAATCATGGGTGTAACCATGTCTGGAACGCCAGCGAAATCCATAATAGCGTCAAAGGTACCATCTTGAATCTGTGCTTCCCAACCGTCATCACTTGTATTGAGCACCTGTTCCGCTACACCGAGTTGACGCATCTGTTCTAAGCGTGATTCTTCAATGTCACAGACCGTGACGCGGGCACCCATGGCGTTAGCAATTTGGGCAGCGAACATGCCGATGCATCCTTGTCCGACAATAAGCACTTTTTCGCCAATACGCGGATTGACCCGACGACAACAGTGCATCGCTACACCGGAGATGCCGAAAAGGGCGGCCTCTCCAGGATCAACGTCCTCTGGCAATTTCAGCAGGAGCCCATCTTCTGGAATAGTGAACCGCTCGACATGGTTCACGCTGGCATAAATTAGGTCACCAATCTTGAGGTTCGTTACGTCCGGGCCGGTTTCAATAACCCTGCCGACGTTTTGGTAGCCATCGGTGGTCGGCAGCCGTGTATCGGAGGCTGAATAGTTACCCCCGATAAGTTGATTCCGTTCCGTTCCGTTGGTAAGACCAGTGAAGACGGCTTGGCACAGTACCTCGTTTCCGACAGGCGGAGAAGGTTCTTTCCAGTCGGTAGCAACAATCTTTTCACGTCGATTATCTGGCAATAATTTGACAACAAGTGCTCTCACGATATTAATAACTC
>VXZL01000259.1 GCA_009845505.1 Candidatus Poribacteria bacterium
ATATAATCCACCGGAAATTTTAAAATCTCCATATTTACGACTATTAGTGATAGACCGGAAAAAATTCCACCAATCTTCTCTCAAAGGAAACATAGATGATCGAGGCAATTTATCAGGTCTTATCCATCCTCGAAAGAAATAGTCAACAAATTGATCATATTCGGGCCAATATGAACCCTCATACTTATATCTAAACACTTGTTCCCAAAATTCATCAAATAATCTCGAAGACACCAGAGCGACATCAATATCAGATTCATTACCGAATAGACGATATTTTTTATCTGGTACAACACTAAAACCCAGTTTTGTTGAGCCCACAACCAAAACATCATTTGGGTGCAGTCCGAAGTGATCAGCAACCTCCGAGCGCAAATCGAAGTATTTGTCCTGAGATAACATACAACATTCTCCAAAAAGAATGTGTTTTCTGACTATTCGGGTTGCCGATAAACGTCTTAATTCTTTCTTAAACTCATCAAGTCTTTCTTTACCCTCGTCAATCATTATCAATTCCTAAGAAAATATGAGATACTGTCGCGCTCCACCCAAGTGGCGAGGTTTTCTAACCTCGACCATTACCAAACTCATATTACAATTATACCACATATCATAGAGCAAATACCAATCTAAGCTGACGAAATCTAAGAGGAGAGGTTGCTGACTTAAGGACAAAAGAACAGGTGAAGTGTTCACATCCGAAATATCAAGGCACTTACAAAACAGATTCCAACCAGTCGATAGCGGTTTGTTCGTCCTGTTCAATGGCAATTTCGACTGATCGTTTGGCAGATTCCAGCAGGTCTTTGGCGCGCTTGCGTAAGTTGAAGGATTCGATGACCTTCTGTTGGATTTCAGTCTGTTTCTCTGCTCTGATTGTTGGAACAACGACTTTACTAAATTCTTCCCTATTAATTGCAGTAAGGATTGTCCCACTACACCCTTTCTTGAGCTGTAACTGACCGACGCTACTTTTCAAAAACACTAATAAAGTTTCCGAATTAAGCATATCCGAATTGATAGCATGAAACCCAGTCGAACATAGGGCATTATCATATTCCTCTGTTATCAAGGCTATGCTTTCCAGTGAGCCTTCAACAGACGAAACAATAACATCTCCCGCGTTCACCTTGCACCGTGCTCTACTTGGCAAGTTTTGTCCTTGCTCTACCATACAACCGTTTATTTCCGCACTGCTTCCGATATTGGCAAGTTCAATGTACTTGTATTCCGTTTCAGGTTCAGGTTTGAAATTGCTATCTTTTAACTGGGCATGATTCCCAATCTTACCCCATCCGCCCGGATAACCTTTAATGTCATCAATAATATCCTCGTATTTCGGTTGGAAGTAATCCGCGTCAATGCGTTCCGCGCGTTGCATGCTTGCATAATCTGTGGCAAAAGTCAACCTGTGCTTTGGTTGCCAGTCGGTAAGTCCCAGTTCCTCAAGGAGAAGAGTTTGGGTTTCGGCATACCGCGTTTTTGATAGTTCTGTTAGTTCTTTTGAACGGAGATAGGTTTTCTCTATTTCGGTTTGAAGGTTTTCCCAATTCGGGACAGGAATTTGGTATAAAAAGGGCGGAGCAATATGAGGTTGTGCGCTACCATATTTGCCTCTTTCTATTAATGCTTTACCATACTTGGTATTGAGAAAAATAGCGAGAAAGAAAGGGTTTAAGGCACCACTTCGGATGATAAGCGTATCGGACATTGATATAGCAGGGTTATTTTCAAGATAGATAGCACATTGACCAACATTTGCCCCTGATCGCATTATCAGAATATCTTTGTAATGTATCGCGTTTTCCTTTAAACGTTCTGCATCTTCTTCTGATATATAAACCGGATTCGCTGTCAGATCAATGGAGAGCGGGCGAACGTTTTGCCCTCTTAATAACAGAACACCATCATCCACATAATTTCGCTTTATTTCTTTAGGGTGTTTGATGTTGACTTGAAAATCAATGAGTTTGCGCGAACCAATATCTTCGAGTCGGCGTTGGATCTGTAAATAATCGGGTCTAAAAAACTCCGCATCAAACCGCAGGGAATGGGAGGCATCCACTATAGATTGGTAATCAACGGTAGAATACTGCATTATTGCGTTTTACCATCCCGTTTTTCTACTGCTTCCTTAGGCCCCTCAGGAAGTCCATCGTAAAGTTCTTGAATCTGTTTAGGTTGTGTGATCAAGACACCAGCAATGACATTGATTAAGTTAAAAAGTGCTTGAACATCGGCAGTGTCGTCAAACACGATTTCCCCTGGGTGAACGGCATTGTTGCCCGTTATTCTCACAATATCCAATGATTGCTGGACCTTCGGGGCAAGTCCTTTTTTTACAAGATTCCCTATACTGTCATTGATATTACTTGTCTCTCCGAGATGTTTCATAAGCATTTCTACAGCCAATCTCAACAAAGCACAAGCGGCACGTGGAGATTGATCAGCTATAGCGGCAGCTTCGTCATAAACTTGTGTTACATCCTCCGGTAAATCACCATTTGCTGGTGGAGCACTACGCGTTGGCGGATAGATAATCTTTTCTGCTAACCAAAGAGTCCCGCTTTTACAGTGTGAACAAATAGCAACCTCCACGTCCACGTCTTTAATACAAATTTTATTAAATAAAACATCACGGAGGGCTTCATTGTAAACTGTAATAACAGCATCTTCCCAATGTTGCAAAGCAAAAACCTGACAATTTGGACAATGAAAGGCATCATTCTTGTACTTTGGTGGATAATATTCAGACATGTTTATCTCCAAAAGCTCAAATCTTTACGCCTTGCCCATTCAATAAAGGCTTCGGCGATGCCGTCAGGGAGTTCTCCGTTGTGGTTGTGTAGGTCGTGATCAACAATCAGGTGCCCGTTTTTGTCCAATTTGTGCTGTCCATCGCTATTTTCAAGGAAAATATAATCGCCAGAATTATCTTTACCACCCTTCCCACTCACCGCTAAAAAGACGGAGTAGTTGTCAACTTTTCGACAAAGGGGGCCCGCATTTGGATCATCGTTCCACTTTTGTACGAATAGAACGCTCGTTTTCGTACCGGTATGCGGTTTGAAAGTGTTACCGTGTAAACTGACGATAGCCAAAATACGGCCGCGCTCGGCGATAAATTCACGGACGGACTTGTCAGACGTGTTGTTAAATCTGCCTTGCGGTAGCACAATCGCCATACGCCCCCCGGGTTTGAGGAAATCAAGATTGCGTTCAATAAACAGGATATCGCGACCGACTTTAGTGTGTGCCTTGCCGTTCTGCTTAAAGGTGAGGTTATATTGATGGAGGATACGACTCTCCTTGATGTCTCCAGCAAAGGGTGGATTCGCCATCAGAATATCAAAACCAAATGACTTGTTCCTGTCCTGTTCCAGCCTTAACGCTTTGAGTCGATCAAAACCGTCGCCATACGTGCGTACCCACCTGCTATTTCTCTCTGTGCTGTCGTCCCACCGCTCGTAATCCAGTGTGTTGAGGTGCAAGACATTCGTTTCACCGTCTCCTGCGATCAGATTGAGGGTTCTCGCCACCCGGACAGTCTTTTCGTCGAAATCAATTCCAAACACTTTGAGGACGTGCTCTTTGTCGGCTGCAGGGATTTCCGCATTCGTGAACAGCGTCCCAGTCAACTTGAAAACGGTATGCACCGGAAACCCGCAACTCCCAGCGGCGGTGTCAATCATATATTCCCCTGGCTGCGGATTGAGCATTTTGACACACATATCTATGACGTGGCGTGGGGTGAAGTATTGCCCTTTTTCGCCTTTGGCAGATTTACTCACCAGATACTCAAACGCTTCATCGACAACCTGTAAATTGGAGTTGAACAACTTTATATCCTGCAAACTGGACACACAGACTGATAGGTGGCTGTCAGATAGTTCAAACGTCGAATGTTCGGGAAAAACGCCTCTCCACCGGTCTCTTGCATCGTCAAAAAGCCGCTGAATTTTGGTTTTGAGTTGGGAATCGGTTTGTCCTGTGTTTCTGAACTCCACCGCTCGAAAATCGTCATCTGGAATTTCTTCAACGGCTTTCTTGAGAACCTCATAATCTGGATTTTCAACGTCGTAAGATTGATCTGTTTCTTGAATAGCCGTGTTGATTCTGGATCGCAGGAGGCGGTTGATAAACATCTTATCTTCCTGACTCTTGAATTCGTCATAGAGTTTGGTAAAGATGAGTTTAAAGACCTCCTCAAAGACATCCACGCCTGCGTTGGCGAGTACCTCATCCTCTAATTCCAAAATGACATCCTTCAAGGATTTGTGTTCCGTTGCGAGCTTATCCTTAAGAATGAGATCCTTGAGCGTAAAACGCTCATTGAGGATATCCGCCAAAGTCTGATCGGCGTTCGGAATATCGGTAATGTCTTCAAAGTAGTTCGGGTCTCGCCGGTGGTAGTGTGAAATCTGCTGTCCGTTTGTCCATACAGCAATAGGCGCGCCGGTGGCATTGCAGTAGGAACGGAGTTGTGCCTTGCCGTCTTGGAGTTTTGGCTTTTTTACTTCAATGATAATATAGGGGGTATCGGCTCTGTCCTTGTCAAGGATAACGATATCAGCACGTTTCTTTTCTCTACCAAAGTTGACAAGGTGCTCAAACCGCACGCGTTCTCGGGGATAATGATACCGGTTCAGGAGGCGTTCTACATATAATTGACGGATGAGTTCTTCGGGTTTTAGCTGGACTGCCTTCCCTCGAATCGGGCAGTAGGTGATGGGTGTCTTTTTGCCCTCTATTCTTTGACGTAACCTCTGAATTTCGGATGCGTCGAATAGATCAAGGTGGTAATTGCTGTCTTTGAGTATCGTTTGGATGATGTCGGGTTGAGTCATAGATCGTTCCATTTTGATGCATTTATTTTTTCAAGACCAAAATCCAATCCGTGTGGATTCGCTCTTTTCTGGGCATTTTAACGAAGTGATTGATAATCTCCGAACCGAAGTAGGTCTCAATTTTAAAACCAATATCTTCGGCGATTGGCATGAGATACTTCCAATTCTCAAATAACTGCCCGCGGATGCGATTATTACCAACAACAACGACGTATCTACCACCCTCGCGCAGAACCTTGTGGACTTCAATAAGATTTTTTCGCATATCCTCCAAATACTTGAAGGCAATAAACGCACGTCTTGGATCAATTTCAAAAATATTTGCTATAACCTTATCTGCCTCCGGGATCCCTATTTCGTGACGGGTTTTATAATGGCTGGCTGAAACGCTCTCTGTACCAACATTTTGTTTTTTGAGAGGGGTTAATGAGTCCTGTGCGAAACCTAACCAATACATTTCTAATTGATGGGTCCTCGGATAGTCAACAGCATTGACATAAGGTGGTGAGGTTACCGCCAGATCAAAGTAATTTGCTTCGTATTTGATGTTCCTCGCGTCCATACTCTCTGGAAAATCCGTGGTTATACCCGTTGGATAGTTTTGAGAGAACGCTACCATTTTGGGGACTTTGACGTGGAGTGCCTTTACAAACCGGTTCAGCGCGTCGTAAGGACGCACCAATTTGTTCAATTTCTTACGTATCACCGTACGCGTACAATTGTCATCGGCATTAGAGACAGCTCGGATGATAGACGAAAGGCAGATTTTAAAAAAGCCCTTAACTTCATCAGTAGCATTAAGACCCTGAATCTGCTTTCTTAAATAGGTTAACTCGAACAGAATTTCTTTATTGAACCAGTTGTCTCTATAAGGGAAATCCGGTAAATCGGATTCGGTGACAAGCGAAGGTCGGTAATCAAGAATAGCATCCAAAAGGACTTTCTGTGCCAACTTGAGTGCTTTTTTTGGTAAAGGCGTTACCTTCACTTTTGAAATGAAACGGGAAAATGGATCGACATCAATCCCAACAGAATTACGCCTTGAGAGGAGTGCTTCTACATTCGTGGTGCCGCTACCCGCAAATGGGTCAAGAATCTGGTCGTTTTCTTGAGAATAGCGTTTAATGAGCCAACGCGGTAACTCTGGGAAAAATTTGGCAGGATACTTGTGCAAGCCGTGCGTTAGGAAACTTTGGTCGTGACTGATGAATAGAAATCTGTCGCCATCCTTTGTTGGTAGATCGACAGGAATATCACCATCTACCCGAATAATGCTTTCACCGAAGTCGTTTACAATTTCAGTAATGTTGTCCATGTTTTTTCGTGTTCGAGTTAAGCCTGGATGATCTGCTTTGCTTCAAGTTCTTCTACTCTGATGTTCAGCAAGTGCTTCTGAAGCCAGCTTGGATAATGTCTCTTGAGAACTGGCAAACAATTTATCCCATCGTTTTTCAGAACGAAGTTCAGCAAGGACCCAATCTGCAAGTG
>VXZL01000484.1 GCA_009845505.1 Candidatus Poribacteria bacterium
GGATAGCACACTTTTCCCGAACAAGTTCGGGCTTCCGGATGTAAATTGCTGGAAAACTAAACGCCCCTGGGTTATAGATTCATAGATAGGCGTTGGTAATCAGTCGGAGAGTTTTGTGCGTATCACGTTAAAATTAGTTCCTTTGGGCATAATAAACAGACACTTCCCACCACTCCGCTGCTCCCACAATTCCCCGATTTCGCGCTTTTCTTTTGCATCGTCAGCACTCCAAAGATGCTCACCTTTAGACTCGACAACGAGATAACGTCCATCAATTAGTAGGCATACAAAATCAGGATAAAACTTATCTGTTGAAGTCTGCAGCCAGAAAGAAAACATCGGTTGGCGTTCAAGATTCCGCACCCAGAATTTAACTCCGGACAAGGTGTCAATGAACTGCGCGCATCGAAATTCTTCACCATCCGACTTCAGATCACCAACATACTGATAGTAGTGTTTCTGGAATTGATAGGCACCCGTATAACGCTTATTATAAGGGTAACGGCGTGGGTCAAATGAAAAACAGTGGTCCGGCGAGACAACAACGGGTGTTTCGCATTCGGGTAAAAGAAGATTTTGATATGCCCCGCGGTGTGCGTTTTGACGGTGGCTATCAATTTTCGCTGCAGCGGCATCTTTGAGGGCATACTTGTTACGGATGAGAACCTCTATTGGAATATCACGTGCCTCAATAAGGTGCTCGACTAACCGCTGCAGAAAAGGAAGCGATTCGCTACGTAAGATGTCCCAATGTTTAATGCTCCTATCAAGCCAGTCAGCAAGTCGTTTCGCATCCCAACCCTTATCGGGTGCAAGTAGCGTCATCTGTTGATGGAGTGTTCCTAAGAATTCCGTCACGACTCGCCCTTCACGCGAAAGCCCGATTTCGCCACGTGCCCCGGTTTCAAACGTTGAAGGAAATTCTTCTTCAGAAAGTTCGGCACTACATTCGGATAATTGCCACGGAGTTTCTGAAAATCGGGATGCCTCAAAATCAAGATGCCTTTGCGTACCTTGGACCATCAACTTTGGCACGTTAAAAACCTCACCACACTGGGCAGGAGCAGGTTCGGTACTTGATGGAGTTTGATTTCCAAAAAGCGGTAGGTCCCGTTGATCCTCATCTGTAGGGCGGATGAGCGCAGCGGCATCCTGCTTCTCAAATCCATTCTGAATGAGCCCATCGGCTAACGCCGATGCAGTATCATGGAAATTCTGAGAGGCAACGAAAGCGTAAGCACTATTTAACGACTCCTGTTTCTTGCGCTTTGCTTTTGGGAGACGCATCACCCTACCCAATATTTGCTCAACCGCAGTAGAAGATCTCATCTCAGCGACAGAGCAGAGAACGTAAGCAAACGGACAGTCCCACCCTTCCCGCAACGCCTGCACGGTAATTACATAGCGAATTTGACATTCCGGATCGTTGAGGTCAACATTATCAAGCCCTCTATCCTCGCCTGTGGCACGTGCGATCTGGTCTTCAGGGGTGTTGTGTTCCTCAAGTAGGCACTGCTCAACAACTTCGACAGTCAGCGTTTCTTGATTTCTACGTCTTGGCTGCGCCTGAATGAGCATAATAGGACGGATGTATTCGCCTGTTTCTTGCTGCTCTTTCTTTCCCTCGATTTCAAGGGCACTGCGCTGTGCAATAGCGGAAGTAAGTAGGCGTTTCCAATCCGGTTCAACTTCCAACTGAATCGGCATTTTAATCATATCTTCCGCTTGGAGTTCAGCAGCGGAAACGGTATAGAGAACGTTGGAAGGATGATTGGTGGTATCTGGCGTAGCGGTGAATTCAATGATTGCGGATGGGTTGAAACGGGAAAGCGTTTCAAAAGAGAGCTCGGTTCGGGCATTATGTGCCTCGTCAACGATGACAAGTGGACGCTTAACGCATAAAAGGTTCGCAAGCGAATAGACAGGTTTGCCACTTTCGTCACGTTCAACCTCGGCGAGGGTCTCCTCTGAGAGGTGTGTGAAATGCCCCATCAGCGCGCCTGAAGGTTCATAAACCTTGCGACCATCGGTATCTTCAACGCGGAACGCTTGCATCGTAGAAACGATAATTGTAGTTTTTGTGTTGAGAATATGCGGAGACAGATAGAGTGCCTCGTTAATGGTGAGAATTTCAACGTTGCGTCTTGCGGACTCAAGCGCGTCTCTATACGGATGCGATCGATTTTTAAGGGCGTTGAGCGTCTGATCTCGGATTGCATTTGAAGGGACAAGCCAGAGGACAATTGGACTCTCGGTTTTTAGAAGTTCAGATGCAGTAATACTCACCGCATGGCACGCCACAAAGGTTTTACCGCCACCTGTAGGGAGTCTGAGGCAAACATAAGGCATGCCGGGTAAGCCTTCAACGGAAGCGTACGGTCGTTGGGTTAAATCGTAGAAGGCGGTGTTGGCGTTTTGTAGACGCAAACAATTTTGGTAGTAGGCTGTTAGGGTTTCAAGGGTGCGTTCTTGGTATTCTTTGAGGGGTAGGTGCATCTTTTATTTTCGGCGTTATAAGTTCGCGTCCGGTAATTGACGACATTCTCTTAAGTGAGAGCCCTCCGCCATATTCAGCGTAAAGAAGTTCCTCCGAAACTTGTTGTTTTGATCAAAGAGATCAAAGCCACGATCAATTCGGATAATAGCGTGCTGCGTTTCCAAATATCTCGCGTGGAAAATGCCGTTGGTATCCTCCTTCACAGACAACTTTACCTGCCACCAAGAGGGGAACCGTTCCCTTAATTGCCCCATGAGCTCCCGATTAATTTTTCGATTCACATCATCAATATCATCATCTGGAATATGTTCATCTCTACAAGTAAATATTTCCACATTCCCCCCAATTCCCTGCTGAGATGCAAAAAAACCGTGTTCCTTCCAGAGAGACAGAATATAGGCAATACCCCTCCGGAAATTGCTTGTATTGTTTCCAGTCCCAATCTGTTTGTCATAAAACCGCAACCATTTGGTAAAACGGATTGAACGGATAACAATCTCATCGACTTCCGATCTGGGGAGCATATCTATTGGTCCGAATCCGTCGCAATACCGCTGCCGCTCTCTCTCAAAATCGCTATCTCGGTATTCAGATAAAGGAACAACGCCATGCCTATGTTCTGGGTCAAATCTTAGTTTTTCAAAGTTTTCGCTTCCTACAATCAAGCCATCGGTTCCGGTCTCTGTTTTTAGATCAGACGCTATCTCTAAAAGACTGTCCGATGATGTAGAATTTGGAGCAGCAGCGCACTCAACAATCCGCCTTTTCCTATTCTTCAGCAGCTCTTCGACTAAACTTTGTAACCGTTTCCGATACGCTATCGGGAGTGCTGGAGACGTGACCTGATCCCGAAGAGCATCTTGCAGTCTTCTTCCGGAATCAACAATCAGGAGTCCATTTTTTTGGATACCCTTTAACAAATCTTCCGTATGAATTGTATAAAGATCGTCGAAACAATCCGCCTCAAACGCAGAAGGGTCAAGCACTGCACTGACTAACACTTAGGCAACTCCCGTCTGTTATCAAAGTTCGCGAAGTCGCTCTGAGAAAAACCCGTTGGGCCAATCATCAATAAAATCCCCATCTTCATCAAGATGCAAACGTTCTGCCTTTGCCCCTTCAGGTCTACGACTGACATAGATAACCGAGACATCCTCTGGCTCAAGGAGCTTGTTACGGATCAAGCGTTGCAGACGTAAGATCAAATGCTCACTATGGGTCTCAACGATGAATTGGTTCGGGTGATCTTTTTTAATCGATGCAGCTAAGAGCTCCCCGAGATCCGCTTGCAATTTTGGATGTACGTGAACTTCGGGTTGTTCAATAGAAATAATCCATCCTTCTGAAACAAGACTTTGAACAATGAAAGGGAGGAGTTGGCTAATACCGAAACCGACATCTGGCAGTGCTACACTTACGCGGTCATTTCGACGTGTATCTATCAGTCTTACTTCAAAAAGATCACCTGAATTGCCCCCCACTGGTTTCACTTCTAACTCATAACCCATGTCAAGTCGTTTGAGCCATCCATTTGCTTCCTCAACCAATTCGGGTCGACGGAGAAGTAAATCTGGGAGCAGATCCCCCTGGTATCCGACATCCTGAGGAGTCGTACCTGTAAAGATATACCATCTCTCCGGTGGTATCCGAGAAGGTCCCATTGGGAAAAGATAATCCAAAGTTTGTTCCAATGCCCCACCTGCTGCTATTGCCAACCCAGCAACATCAAATACTGTATTATCAGATCTCCTATGTGATAAAGAGCGGGATACTGTTACGCGAGTATCCCCTAGAATTCGCGCTGGAAAGAAACCATACGCCCCTATAACTTGGTTCATTTTTTCCCGGCGCATCTTGGAAATGTAGGTTTTCAGATCAAAATCTGATGAGAAAAATTCAATGTAGTCATTTAAGAACTCTCGATCTTCTCGAAGCTTTTTACCACTTTCCTTATGCTCGTCTGTAGCATGTTGTATATCAGCCAATCTTTCCTTGAGCCTGCCATATATTTCTTCCCTATTGTCTTTGTCCCACTCAAACTCCGGTTTCCAGTACTCTGGTTCTGCTGTTAACCAAACGCACTTCATCGCGGTTAATTTTGAAGGTAGAGGACCAAGTGGATCACGGAAAAAGCGCATGCCCATTGAAAATTTTTCAGGACTTTCGATCATATTCAACGGCTGAAACTTAGCGATGCACTTAGCGGATTTCCCGTCGTAAATGCCGATTTGATCTAAGAGGACTTCTTCCTCAAGGGACGGTCTCCTGAAACGAAGTTCAATAGATATTGTGTTTCCTCCATATGATGATAGTAAAGATAAATCAGTTTCAAACATTGTACTTTCAACACGAATTGAGAGCGTCCGTTTCAGGTCGTGGTCAAATAGCATTTCCTGAAAACTGCCGAGATCAACAATCCCATTCTCATCTCGAGGAAGCAGCAAAGCCCCCGTCTCTCTGCTTTCCAGCGTTTGTTTGAGCAGATTGAGTGCCTGCAAGATCGTGCTCTTTCCAGCACTATTTTCACCGAAAATGAGTGTTATCGGGGCAAAGGGGATGCGCGCACGTTTCCCGAATGCTTTGAAATTTTCTAATTCTATTGCGTGAAGCATCAGAATTCTCCTAATCGGAAACCTTTGTGTAGATGCACAAACTAAAAGTTTATGCTACAAGGAAACTGCCGCCGTAATCGGAGGAACAGGTTATAGAATAGTATACGATGTCTAAATGAATTTGTCAAAAGGAGTTACATTTGGATACGTGACGGCACACGGAGTGTGCCTACTACTATAAGCCTCTACACAAGATTGTAAGGCATTTGGCGGAAGGTGATACCCAGCTGCTTCAAAGTGGCTTCGGTGAGTTGGGTTTTACCACAATGGATAATCTTACTGCCATCATGTCGCGGTAAGCGGTTTATGAGTTCCTCGGTAAGAACATCGTTGATGTTGAGCAGATAAACACCAACCCCGTCCGCACTGCCCAAAAAGGAGCGTTTGTATCTTTCAGTAGCATTACAAGTACCATACGAAGGTCTATCCCCTTCCACAAGGGACAACACAGTGTCTACTGCCATCGGGGTGCCTGTTTCCTTGAAAAAGAGTAGCTGTGCCATCTCACTAAAGGCAATTTCCTGTTGCTCCGAAAAGGTTTCACCGACATGATAATAGGAGAAGTTACCACTGATACCGAATACATGCTGTAATCTTCCTCTCCGCTCAAAGGTATAACCTTCGCTAACACGTTCAAGACGGATGGCTGTAATTTCACGGGCTATCTTGGGTTCTACTTCAACCAAAATGAACTGTCGATTATTGCCATCTTCACGGTTTTGCTCCAGAACAGCGTGGCCTGTTGTACCACTGCCAGCAAAAGAGTCCAAGATAATATCATCTTGTTTTGTACAGAGACCAATTAAGTCCTGCAGGAGTCGAACGGGTTTGGGATTGTCAAATACCTTGCTGCCAAATATTTGTCTTAACACAGTCGTTCCGTTACCGCTGCTATACTCAGGTTTGTAAAGCAGAGATTTCGGTTTTTTCGTTGGTAAATCGCCGAGGGTAGGTCTCTGTTTCTTGAATATGTTGATACCAGAGTTTGTCCTCTCTACCATAAGGTTGTGAGGTTCTGTAGCGACCTTTTGTTTCCCCCATCTCCAACTCATTTCCTCACCGTCTGTAATCGGTAGAATCTTTTCGTAGTTGCTGGTTTCAGAGTCTTCTATGACAGTCACCTCATTTTGGGGACCGACAAATATTGGATAGCTGATATTTCTCAAAAGTGATTGTAAAGCAGTGCTTATCAGGGTTCCTTTGAT
>VXZL01000398.1 GCA_009845505.1 Candidatus Poribacteria bacterium
CCTATAAAGCAAATTGTGGAGTTTTGATATAGCGAACCGCGATTCGCGAACCGCGAACAGTGAGATAAAAAAACAAGGCAGCGAACCGAAGTCCACTGTCCTGATAGGTTAGTTCACTATCCTCAAAACCGGATTCAAACAACAAATGCTGATAATTGTCACGCTTGCGGACCGCTGACTGCCAAAAACTTTGCTTGACAAAATTGGCGAAAATCTGTTTAATAATAGGGGCGGATGTAAACAATTACCGCATGCTTTAGAATGCGGTTTGTAGACCGAATATGCCAAAGCACGCGAAGAACACCATGTTCGCGGCATACTATAATTTAATCCATTTGTAAAAGGACATATCAGATGAAAATAGAACAAAGACTTGAAGAATTAGGTGTCGAACTCCCGGAACCAGCGGTGCCCGTGGCGAATTACGTCACAACTGTGCAGACCGGTAATATCATATTTACTTCGGGACATGGACCCGGAAACGGCGAGGGTCCAATCTATAAGAGCCAACTCGGTACGGATGCCACGATTGAAGAAGGCTATGCCTCGGCGCGCCAAGTGGCGATTTGCTTGCTAAGCACCCTCAAACACGCACTCGGCGATCTCGACCGAATCAAACGCGTCGTCAAAGTGGTCGGGTTCGTCAACTCGGCACCCGACTTCACCGACCAACCCGCCGTTGTCAACGGTGCCTCCGATTTTTTCGTCGAGGTATTCGGTGATAAAGGCAGACATGCCCGCTCCGCAGTCGGTATGGTACAGCTCCCGGGTGGGATTCCCGTTGAGGTTGAAATGGTTGTCGAAATTGAAGACTAATCGCTTCAGAAAAGAAGGGGACAATGGCACTTCAAATTATTAAACCGCGGATACGCGGGTTTATCTGTACCAACGCCCATCCCGTTGGGTGTCAGACCAATGTTCAAAACCAAATCGATGAAATTAAACAGGGCATTCCACACAAAGAGACGGGTATGAATGCACTTGTTGTCGGGGCATCGACGGGATATGGACTCGCCTCGCGTATCGCTTTGACGTACGCTTACGGTGCCAAAACGCTTGGGCTCCTCTATGAACGTCCACCTGATGACAGACGCACTGCAACTGCTGGTTACTATAACACTGCTGCCTTCCATCAACAGGCAGCAGCAGACGGATTCTCCGCCGCCAGTCTCAATGGAGACGCGTTTTCCAATGAGATGAAAGCGGAAGCTATTAGCCGACTCAAATCAGATTTCGGAAAAATAGACATCCTCGTCTACAGTATCGCCGCACCCCGTAGAATCCATCCGAACACAGGGACCTCACATGAATCCGTCCTCAAACCGATCGGCGAACCGTATACGGGAAAAACGATTGATCTGAATCGTGAAGTTATCACACCTGTGACGATTGAACCTGCAAATGAGCAGGAGATCACTGATACAATCGCCGTGATGGGAGGTGAAGACTTAGAGATGTGGGTTGACGCATTAACCGAGGCGGAATTGCTGGCACCAGAGGTGACAGTCGTTGCCTATACCTACATCGGAAGTGCCTTGACGTGGTCGATTTACCGAGATGGGACTATCGGCAGAGCAAAAGACGATTTGAAGACGCGTGTGGACGCACTTGATGAACGGCTCGCGAACCAACTCGGTGGGAGTGCCTATATTTCGGTGAACAAAGCCGTCGTTACGCAAGCCTCCGCAGCAATTCCTGTTGTGCCGCTTTACGTCAGCATCCTCTATGACATTATGAACGCTAAAGGCATCAACGAAGCACCCATTGGACAGATGAAACGGCTTTTCTCTGAGCATCTCGGACCGGGGTTGGAACCCCAACTCGACGCTGAACGCTATATCCGTCTTGATGATCGTGAGTTGCAGCCTGAGGTGACCGACGCAGTGACGGAGCGGTGGGACCAGATTGATACCGACAATTTCTACGAACTCTCTGATTACGCAGGCTTCAGGCAACGCTTCCGAAACCTTTTTGGGTTTGAGGTTGAACGGGTGGACTACGATGAAGCGGTGGAGACGGAGTTGGTGTTTTAAGGACATAGTAGGCTGTGGAGGTCAAACAGAACCTGAATGCTGAGCATACGACCGAGAAAACTCCAAGCCTACCGGACTTCAAAGGGACGAGAGCCTTTTACCGAGTGGCTTATATCCATTCACGATAGAAATACGCGAAACAGAATTGAAAGGCGACTTGACCGGATCAGATCTGGCAATTTTGGGGATTACCGCACTGTTGGTGCTGGCGTGTTTGAATTGAGGTTTTCTTTAGGGGCAGGTTATCGTATCTACTTTGGTGAAGTGGATGACACGATCGTTCTGCTGCTCTGTGGGGGTGACAAGTCATCCCAGGCGCGGGATATTGAACGCGCGAAAAGGTGTTGGCTGGAATATAAGGAGGCGCAACGATGAGAGAGTATCGAACATGGGAAGAAATTCTAATGGAACGGTTTACTTCCGACTGGGAGGAGGCAATCGGTTATCTTGATGTAGCACTTGAGGAATATCAAGAGGATGGGGATACGCCCTTCTTTCTGCTTGGCCTCCAGAATGTTGTAGAAGCGCGAGGCGGGGTCGCGGAAGTTGCTAAGCAAGCGGGTATTAAGGCACAATGCCTCTCGGATATGCTCGCAAGCGACGAAGCACCGCGTCTGGATATGCTTATCACGATTCTTGCTGCCCTCGGATGCCGACTGTTGATTCAACCCTTAGAGCCGATAGAACCTAATGCTGAACTCGCTGCAGCAGAAACCTCAATAGTGGCATCAGAAATATCAACCCCCAGTTCTGAAGTTTCAGTAGAAAAAAGATGAATTGTTACATAGAAACCTCTTAACCGACAACCCGGGGAATGCCATCCGGGGAAGCCCATACGGGCTTCATACCGTTGATTCGCATTCATACCGTTGATTTAACTGATAATTATTCTAAAGGAGAAAGTTATGGCGCAACCAATTCAAGTTACGGTCTGGAATGAATTTAGGCACGAGAAAACAAACGAATTCATTGGTGGTCTCTACCCCAATGGGATTCACGGTGCGATTGCGGAGGGTCTCGACAAAGCGGGCGGTTTCAAAATTCAGACCGCAACGTTAGATGAACCCGAACACGGCTTAACCGACGATGTGCTCACAAACACGGATGTCTTAATATGGTGGGGACATGCCGCACACGGTGCCGTTGATGACGCTATCGCTGCGAAAGTTCGCGCACGTGTGTTGGACGGCATGGGACTTATCGTCCTCCATTCTGCACACTATTCTAAACCCTTCACCGGTTTGATGGGGACCTCGTGTAGCCTCAAATGGCGTGAAGCCGCTGAAAAAGAACGGCTTTGGGTGATTGAACACGGACATCCGATTGTTGAAGGCTTGGGTGAATACTTTGAAATAGAGCACGCCGAAATGTATGGCGAACCCTTTGATATTCCTGAACCCGATACACTTATTTTCGTGAGTTGGTTCCCCGGCGGTGAAGTCTTCCGAAGTGGATGCTGTTATTATCGCGGGCGGGGCAAAATCTTCTATTTCCGTCCCGGTCATGAGACCTACCCGATCTATTACGATGAAAACGTTCGGCATGTCATCGCAAACGCTGCACGGTGGGCAGCACCCGGTAACGCGCCGACACCGGTCTTTGGAAACGCACAACCCTTAGAGCCTTTGGAATAGGGTATATAGAAGTGAGCGGGTCTCTGAACCCGCTCATTTCATTGGGTAATCTCTATGCAGACAGAAGAAAACCGAAGTACTGAGACTGTGGATATTCCACCCGTTACGGGTCCTTATGCTGAACCGTGGTCTCTGAAGAAAATAATTGCGCTCGCTGCCGTATTTGGACCCGCGGCAATTGTCGCTTCTGTGAGTATTGGTGCCGGTGAAACGATTGTTGTCGTTCGAGCAGGGGCGTGGGCAGGATATAACTTGCTCTGGCTTGTGCTTCTCAGTTGCGTTGTCAAAGGCATTTTTGTCACGTATCTCCTTGGGCGTTATACCGCAGTCAGCGGCGAATATATCGGACACCGGCTCGTCAAGCTGCCTGGACCGCGCGGATGGCTTCTTATCGGGATTGTTCTCTTTGAAATGATAGGCGCGCCTTTGGCGTGGGTGCCAATTGGAAAACCGTGCGGCGCGTTGCTCCATCATTTATTTAGGGACACCCTGCCTTCCGGGATCTCGCAACCTGTTTGGGAAAACCTTATCACGTCCTGTTTCATCACCCTTGCCCTCCTTTTCGGTTTGCGTATCTCCTTTGAAAGGCTCGAAAAGCAGCAACTCATCATCTGTGCTATCCTCGTTGTCGGGACTATCATCGGCACCTTGATGGTGCGTCCAGACTTAGGTAAAGCCGTTGTCGGGAGCCTCCGTTTTGGACATCTGCCTGAATTTCCTGAATGGGCACCGCAGGATGCAGTTGAGAACCCGTTATTGACAATGGCGACGGCATTCGGTTATGTCGGCGGATCTGTGATGGGGTACATCGTCTACGCCAATTGGGTCGGCATCCACCGCTGGGGTATGACCTCCCATCAGAACATTGTGGATGTGCGCCGACTCGCGGGTGAGCGTGATAGAATCGATTACCTCCCTGAGCAACCCGAACAAGTAAGCCAACTCCGTAAAATCCTGGCACCGCTCCGTTGGGATATCGGCATGGGTGCAATCGTCCTCTTCATTGTGACGGGTGCTTTCATGATTTCAGGTGCGGCTGTCCTGTATGGCATGCAAAGCACCTTTGAAGGGTGGAGTTTGCTGACCGATCAGGCGAGCGTCTGGCAAAATATTCACGGCTCACTCGTCTGGGTGTATTATATTTGTATCATCGTCGCATTGTGGGGAACACTGCAGGCACTCCCAGAGATTTATGCCCGCGTGATGCAGGAGTTCTTTCAGGCGATCTGGCCCCAACACCAATGGAACTACGGGACGCTTCGCAAATGGGTCTGTCTCTACATCTTTGTTACGACGATGGTACTCATCTGGTTGAACATCCCATTTGACATTTTGACACAGATTGCTGGATTTATTTTGGCAAATTTTTCAATTGCTGTGATGATGCTTGCTGCGTTATATTTGAACGCTAAACTGCCGCGCGCGTATCGGACGAAGCCGTTTATGTTCGTCGGTGCGCTTATTTCGGCAGGGGTGCTTATTGTGTTTGCTGGAATTAGTGGCTGGGGGTTGTACGTCAAAATCTCCAAACTTCTCGCTCAATGGTTCTAATGAAGGTTGACCCCTTTCACGTAAAGGTATAAAATACCGTCAATAACTCTGAATCTTCAGAAGGAGATGGAACATGGCAGACATCAAAGATAAACTCGCGCAACTACAAGAAGAAGGTTTCGTTTTAATAGAGGGCGCGTTGTCTCCAGAAGAGACAGAACGTATTCGTCAGCGCATCAATTATGCACGCGAAATGGGGTGGGAAGAGGGCTTAAACGCCGTAGGGAACATGTGGTTTGATACCCTCTTGGATCGGGAACCCGATACCTACGATCCTCTCGTCGGGCATCCCAGTGTCCGTCCCTATTTGGAAGGGTTAATGGGCAAGCAGTGCCAGCTCCGAAGCCTACGGGCACACATCAATCCGGGGCCGTATCTCCAAGAGTGGCACATGGATTTTTACGGCTACTGGCAGGAGAAGCGATACGTCGAAGAACATCCGTTTGCGATGGCACCTGTAGGAATTAACACGACGTTCTATTTTCAGGACAACGATCCCGGTGAGGGACACCTCAAGTTCATCAAAGGCGGGCATCTGTCAGAACCACCGCATCTCTACCCGTTAGATCGTCCCAAATTTGAAGCGTGGTGTGACGCGCAAGAACACGTGATCCTGCATCCGAAAGCCGGTGATTGTGTCCTGTTCATCAATCACATTCCACACCAAGGCGCGAAAGAACGCGACGATATGGAACGGAGCAACGTCGTGTGTCATTATCAGGTAACCCCGATGTATGAGGGCGTTTGGCATGTCTCTCGCCCGCGCGGTTATCAAGGCACATTCCCCTTCGCTTAGAGAGATGCCTTAGTTTTCAAGGGCGGGTGTGTCTTACATCCGCCTCAGTTTTTTAAAAATATCCAAGGAGGCATCCAAGAAATTTTGGCAGTTAACCCTGATGCAAAACTGCCGACGGCTTGGGGACTTCTCAAGCAGAAATACGATGTCCGTGGTCAGTCAAATTGACTTGTGATATCGCCGCATTCTTAAGACCGTGCCAATTTGGCAGACATTTGATAGGAATTTGGCTATTTCAAGCAATTAACGTTGGCATGAATATTGCAACTTATTCATTATAGTAGAT
>VXZL01000242.1 GCA_009845505.1 Candidatus Poribacteria bacterium
ATCCAATATGCTCTATAATCCTTTAATTCTGTATTAGAAACAGTATTACATGCCTCAGTAAGAAATCCTATTGCACGCTGTAATTGTTGCTTTTGTGCCTCATAAAGTTGACTGGTCCCCACAGCAAGATTATCTTCCAATACTTGGTTAATCAAGATAGTTGCGAAAGCAGCTTTGAAATCAGGAGCATTTCCCTGTTCTACCATGGTTTCGCCCCATCTTTTCGCTGCTTCAAAATTCCCTCGTTGTTTTGCTAAATTGCTGATAGCGTAAGCAATTTGTGCGGAATTGTGCAAATGGTCAGGAACTTTAGCAATTACTTCATCAAGTGGTTCTTCCTCAGCAGAAATTCCAATGAGAATAACATGAGCATCTGTATTTGAAGGATTCTTTTTCCGTGCCTGTTTTGCGTAGTCTGCAGCATATTCTGTTTCTCCCAATAAGAGGTGAGCCAAAGCACGGTTAGATAATGCCTTTTCGTCTTCACGATTGAAATCAAATGCCTCAATCAACAATCTTGCTGCTGCTTCTTCGTTATTTAGGGCAAATTGCGCAGCTGCCATATTCGTTAGAATACTAAATTTTAGATCATCCGAAGCCTCTTTCCATGTTCGTTTCTTCAGAGCTTCTAATAACTCAAAAGCAGTTGCTGGTTTATGACTCTTAAGTAATTGTTGCGCATAGTCTATTTGTTCTTGATGTTCTTTTGCAACTGCGGACTCTATCGAGGTAGCGGTATTGACATCAAGTAGAGATTTAATTTCACGAACTGCATCTAAAGTCGCGCCCGTCGTATGCTTAAGTTCCTTATTATCATTCTTAATTTTTTCGGTGTCATCTTTGATGGCTTGGATATCCGCAGAAAGACGTTGTGCCACTTCATTTCGCACATAGTCAATTTTACTTGACAATCCAGTTAACATCGTATGGGCATCATCTTGATTCTTTATGTCGTTTTGAATAAATTCAAGAACAATTTGATTGAATGCTTCCTGTTTGAATGGCAGTTGTGCATAAAAATCGATAAT
Source organism: Candidatus Poribacteria bacterium (assembly GCA_009845505.1). Classification (GTDB taxonomy): domain Bacteria; phylum Poribacteria; class WGA-4E; order WGA-4E; family WGA-3G; genus WGA-3G. Next base: position 1,029 of record VXZL01000242.1, read on the forward strand.
CACTCTTTCAATAATGGGACGGATTCTTCGTTCAAAATCCATATTGGGCAATTGATGGTTGGGGACGATAATACAGTTCCGAAAAAGTGTTGTGATTTTTGCGATTTTTTCGCTTTCATTTAATTGTGTGAATTGGACCATATCATCGTCTTTAAGTGAAGTAATAACTTTATCAAGTAAATTAGCATCCACTTCAACTGTTTTCGGGTCAGTTTGATCGGCAAAGTCAGACGCGTATTGCTTAACTACCTTAACAAAAGACTCTTTGAAAAGCTCCTCTGCTGTAGTTTGACAAAAGCGTTTGATGGCGTGGTTGATACCACCAGCAATAGAAAATCCAGTTCCTATAATGTTATATGCTGTGAAGACTAAATCGAGTATTGTCATGGATTTTCATCTCCTTGAAGTACCAACGTGAATTTAGACCGAAAATTGGACACTATAGAAAGGCGAGGTTCGGAAATCTGAGAAAAGTGCCGTGAAGGGTTCCGCGATGGACACCTTCTTGGAAAAAAGTTACACAAAAGTTACACCTCGTATTTTTGGTGTTTTTTTCTTTTTACCCGTGAACCCGCATACCATCTATGTTTAGAGGCGTTTCTTTTTTGCGAATTTCTGTCGTGAAAAAAATAATTCTGCCAAAAGTGTAACATTTTAAGTCCTGTGAATTTTGGCGTAGCATCTAACTTATTTTTAGTATAGTGTAATTATATCATACTCACAAATGGGTGTCAAGTTTTTATGATGTATTGCATTTATAGGATAAAAGTCGCGAGCACAGCTCGCTCCTACAAAAAGATGTAACACAGCAGGCAATCCGAGCATACCCCAATATACTGTTCAACTATAATTCTTCTGCTAGTAGCAACTTGAGGGACTACAGCCCAAGTTGCATCAACACCTCTTCCAAAGTTTTATCTGCCTTCTCGCGGGCAACCCGCGCCTCTGCTAAGTCTGTTAGTATCTCATTCACGGGTCGGTGTTCTATTTTGTCGCCTACGTCTACGAACTGGGACGGACTTAGATTGTAATCGGTTTTTTGGGCATCTTCCAATGTGATAATGTTGCTCAACTTTTCGCGGGATTCCCACGCTTGGTAGACTTCTGTTGCGACGTTAATCCCTTCGTTGGTTAGGATATTTTTCGGATCGCCTTTCACGAAATGTTTGGAGAGATTGATGAGTAATATCTGGTTTTGGCGTTTCGTGGGTTTGCTAAGGTATCGCCGATACGGAATTCTGCGCCGATGAAATCGTGCAGGAAGGCGTTCATCTTCGCCATTGCGTAGGTCGTTGGCGTGAGTTCTTGACCGTAGATTTGTGGGGCTTGTCCCTTTTTGTCTGGATGGTTCTGCTCGAAGAGAAGTCGGGGTTTGATAAGCAGACCTCCTGAGCCACACGCTGGATCGTAGAGGGTGGAGTAGGGTTCGGGGTTAACGCCTTGGAGTCTTGGGTTGAAACGCGCAACTTGACGCATGGCATCTGTAACGAATTCGCCTAAGTGTCCGTCTGCGGGGTGGTTGCGGAGTGCTTCCCAACGGTATTCCTGCGGGATGTAGAAACGGACGATCGGGGGACGGTCGTTCTTTAGGGCATCTTCATGGTCGGCTTTGATGATGTCGCGTGTGAGTTCTTCATTTCCGAATTCTTCCACCTGTTTAGCGAATTCGTCATCAAACACATCGGAGAGACGTTTGTAGAAGATGAGTGGTAGGATGAAATCCTTGAATTTTGGGGCATCGGTTGCGCCGCGAATGACACAGGCGGCATCCCACAGCCAGTTTTCGAGGGTAGATATATCCAAGTGTTCTTCGTTTTCAAGCGGGAGTGGGAGCGTGGTTTGGAAGGTATCTGGTGTGGGTTTTTTGTTTGGCAATGTGATGTTCCTTTATGAAGGTTGAATTTATGTTATTTTATCCTAAGTTGGTTGGTGTTTCAAGTGTTTTTGGCGTTGAAAGCAGGCAACGATTAACTTGACTTGCATCATGCCATAATGTTAGGATAATCGGAAAACAATAGGAGGAAACAGCCATAATGACACTGATATCTATGTTTGAACAGTCGGTTCAACAATACGGCAGTAATCCCGCATTGGCACACAAACCGAAAGGTGGCACTTATCAGGATATTTCTTATGCGAAACTCGGCGAATCGGTGAGTGCTTTTGGCAGTGGGTTAAGTACTTTAGGGGTGCAAAAGGATGACCGGGTCGCACTTCTCTCCGAGAACCGTCCTGAATGGGCAATCACGGACTTTGGCAGCCTCAAAGTTGGTGGGGTAACTGTCCCAATGTTCTCAACGCTGACTGCAGCACAGGTCAGTTACATTCTAAAAGATTCTGGGTCAAAAATTATCTGTGTCTCTACAGAAGCGCAATTGAAGAAAGTGCTTTCTATTTCCGATGAGGTACCGAGCCTTGAACATATAATTGTTTTTGACGCGATCGAAGGTGAAATCCCGGGAGGCGTTATTCAATTTGAGGAGGTCTGTCGTCGCGGTGAAGGGGCAGATTCAACCAGAGAGAGCGATGCCAGTGAAGATGACATCGCAACGATTATCTATACGTCCGGCACAACAGGAAATCCGAAAGGCGTTATGCTGACGCATGCGAATTTCATTTTCAATTTACAGGCGTGTAAATCGCTGATTGAAGTCGGTGACACAGATGTGTTGTTATCGTTCCTTCCGCTATCGCACGTATTTGAACGGCTCGGTGGACACTACGTCCCACTTTTCTCGGGGGCAAAGATTGCTTATGCGGAAAGTACTTTCACGGTTGCACGAAACATGCAGGAAGTTTCTCCGACGGTGATGCTAAGTGTACCGCGTCTGTACGAAACGATGCACGATAGGGTGCTCGGTGCTGTGCAGGCGGGTTCACCACTGCGACAGAAGATTTTCCACTGGGGTGTCTCTGTCGGTTCAGCAGTGAGTGCGGCGATTCAACAAGGGAAAAAGCCGTCGGCAATTTTGGGATTGAAACAGCGCATTGCGGATAAACTCGTCTTCGCGAGGTTAAAGGCAGCAACAGGGGGTCGGTTGCGATTTTTTGTTTCAGGGGGTGCAGCGTTACCGCAAGCGATTGCTGAATTTTTCCATGCGGCGGGTATCTTGATTCTGGAGGGGTACGGCTTAACAGAGACATCGCCTGTTATCAGTCTGAACCATCCGGCGAAATGGAGGTTTGGCACCGTCGGTGAACCCGTGCCGGGCATCGAGGTGCAGATCGCTGAAGATGGCGAGATTCTGACCCGTGGGCCGCACGTGATGAAAGGTTATTTCAACAACGCATCTGAGACAGCAGCAGTTATTGATGCAGACGGGTGGTTTTACACCGGCGATATTGGTATTATTGACGCCGATGGGTTTGTCAAGATTACCGACAGAAAGAAAAATATCATTGTGCTATCAAACGGTAAGAATGTGGCCCCGCAACCGATAGAGAGCGAATTGGTGCAAAGTCCGTTTATCAGTCAGATTCTGCTGATTGGCAACGAGCGTAAAAACCTTGCTGCGTTGATTGTCCCGAATTTTGATGCCCTTAAGGCGTGGGCAAGCGAGAACGGCGTTGAGACAGAGGACCTCTCAGTGATGCTTGAGACGCGCGAAGTACAACAACTTATTCAACGTGAGATCCGAAGTCGTTTGACAGACTTTTCAGACTTTGAGCAGGTGCGACGGTTTACGCTGCTTGAACAGGAATTTTCGCAGGAAGCCGATGAGATGACACCGACGCTGAAATTGAAGCGGAACGTCATTATCGAGAAATATGCGGACGTGATAGATGGGATGTATCCTGAGGACGCTTAGCCATCCATATAACAGAAATTGAAAAAGATCTGTCTCTACTTGTTTTGCTATTAGATTCGCAGAACAAATTCAGATGCATTCAAAGTGCTATTTGGAGATCGTTCCATTAGCGACTCATTACTGACAGAGTTTCCTAACCGCGTTTTTTATAAAGAAAAAGGGCGACTCCAGCTAAAATAATCTCTGTAGACAATATCCAGACCCGGTAGAACAGCGCGACGAGTGTTGCTTGTGACAGAGGCATGTAACTTGCTAATAACAAACTTAGCAATCCTTCTCGGACTCCTAAACCTCCCGGGGTCAGAAAACTCAAGAACCCAACGATCCATGCAAATGCATAACAGGCAGTGAGCACAGCAGCCTCTGTCCATGCTACGGGGAAGAAACTTCGGATAAAGAGAAAAAAGGCGAGACCCTGACAACCCCACAAGAGGACATGGCAGCTAATAACATTTCGCCAGAGAGGTGCATTCCCTAAAAGGTGCAAGCATTTTTTTACAGATGTCCATACTTGTTTTGTGACTTTAAATATCAGAAAGAGTATCCCTATTAACAAGCCAACAACGGGGAGTATGAGAAATAAAGTGTGTCCTGGTACTTTTTCCAGAACTTCTGGAACCGTGGCGCGGATCTGCCCTGAAAAGAGTAGAGACGAGGCAATGAGTCCACCGAGTGCTGCCTCAATACTGACATGTAAGGTTAGGCTACTGCCGACCACGGTTTTACGCAAACCAAAACGATGGCTTAAAGAGAGGAGCCGGACAACACCCCATATTCGCCCGGGAAGATAGCGCGTGATATTCGACAGATGGAACAGTGTAAAAGCACATCTAAAAGATATTTTTTTTCTTGTTAGAGCACTGAGCAGGTTTGCAAAGGGAAAAATATAAAGGGTTCGGTAAAGAATCTGGATACCAAAAGAAAGGACAATACCCAACCACTGTACCTGAAGGACTACGTTTTTCAGTTCGGAGTGTGTTTGTACAAAGGGATTGATAAGAAAAAATAAGAGGATCCCCCCAATGAAGATTCCAATATATTGGCGGAGTTTTTTCACTGTTTAATCTTTAACCTATTTAGCATTGGCATAAGAGATGCATTCACTGAAAACCTCAAACCTGCATCTTTTCAAAAATAGTGACAAGGTCATCCCTTCGTTAGAAAGCATAGTTACGGTGTCTCTTTATCGCGGATACGGTAAATCCATGCCAAGTCAATGCCGTTGACGGCGATAGTATGTTCAAGGACTCCGTTGCGCGTACCCGTCTGTGGGACTTTGCCGATTTGAGAATCACGGATATAGACAACTTCATAATCAGCGGGGAGATATTTTTTTCTGGTGTTGTATGTAAATCCTACAAAATAGTGTTGAACAAATCTTGTCCCTAAGGGGGACACGTGTACTGCCTACGGTTTTTTAGGCCACTCCCTAAAGGAAGATTGTGCTATAATG
>VXZL01000122.1 GCA_009845505.1 Candidatus Poribacteria bacterium
GTGGGTTGGTTGCTTATAGCACCTTCTTCATCGTTTCCGTTATCGCAACTATTGCTGTTTCAACACTTTATGCAATTCCATTGGCATGGAATCCAACGATCTCCGTGAACCCCATAAAGGTTATAGGGTGCTTCATAATAGCGGTGCTCTTCGGATTGTGGCCAGATGTTGATATTAAGAGCAAGAGTCAGAAAATATTTTACAGGCTCTTATTTTTGCTAAACATCGCGCTCATTGTTTTTTTGCAGAGGTATCTGGAATCTGCGCTGCTGGGTCTCTTCGCGATGCTTCCGATCATGAGCAAACACCGCGGATGGACACATGCTAAAGGCACCATGCTTTTACTGCCCGGTGTATTCCTGTTGCTGCCTGTCTATGCTACATATCCTGAGTGGCAGGATGGAGATAACCTCTTAGAGAGTTTCGATGCGTTAGTCGAGTGGGAAGAATTTCCGGCGATTATCCTCACCGGTTTACCTTTTTACGTAGCGAGTTTCATCGGTTATGCGAGTCACCTCTATCTTGATGGCATCCTATTTCGTTCTCGTAAAGCACAGAGGCGGAAGGCACGGGTAAGTCAGTGAAGCTTAGTATTTTGACCCTCCAAGAGTTGTTTCACGATTCTACTATGAAGGCACTTGATACTTTTGCGAAAGCGCGAGGGATACGCCTCTATCTCGTCGGCGGCAGTGTCCGAGATCTACTTCTTGAGCGTCAAACTGCAGATTTTGATTTTACACTATCTTCTGATGCAATCCACTTTGCTAAAGCATTTGCTGCTAACATCAAGGCGACATGCATCACGCTTGAAGAAGATCCGCCTACCGCACGCGTGATCGTTAAAAAGTCCGATCCTTCAGATGACTCACCACTCACCATGGATTTCGCACAATTCCGAGCCGAGTCTCTAACCGACGATCTACGTTTGCGGGACTTAACAATTAATGCAATGGCGGTTGTGTTTGAGGATATGGGGTCCGTCACAGACCGCGCCCACAAGTTGGATTTACATCGCGTAATTGATCCATGTGGCGGTATGAAGGACTTAAAAACCCGTCTGCTTCAATTTCCGAGTGAACGCGTAATCTTAGCAGATCCGGTCCGCCTGTTACGGATTTATAGGTTTGCTGCGCAATTAGAATTTGAAATTTCCGAAAATGCAATCGCACTCGTACGGAAGCACCGAGAGTTACTGCCAAACGTTGCGGTGGAACGCCGTCGTGATGAATTGATGAAGATTCTTGATGTTGAGAAGGCACATCTGTATTTGCAGCAGATGGAAGCCAGCGGGCTGTTGACACACGTTTTACCCAGTGTCCGCGGGATGTGTGTTCCATGGCATCTAATTGAGGCATTTGAAGGAGCACCCATTCCTCTTCCGCTCCGCACTTATTCTGAGGAAATCGGTAGCTATCTCCAAGAAGAATTGGGGGATGGCGTTAACCGGCGTTCCTTAATCAAACTCAGCCTACTCTTGGGCGACAATTCCAGCGATATTGGAAAACATCTTCGGTTAAGTCGCAAAGCGACGCAGTTCGTAAAGGGTATTATCTCTAAGTATGCGCAATTTCTTAAAGATGTGGACACCCAATTAACCCATGAACAGATAATCTATTTCCTCAGAACTTCTGCGTCTCATTGGTGGGGCGTGCTGCTCTATGCTGCCGCATCGCGCCCACTGGATTCAGTAGTTCTTAAACAGATTGCTGATACCTACTATGAGCATATCCTACCCATTCAAGCGCAGGGCAGGCTCATCACTGGAGACGATCTGATCCAGGTGTTCAACTTGAAAGAGGGAAAACAGATAGGGAATTTATTGGAACAGATCGAAGAACGCCAATTTAAGGGTGAAATCCAAACGCGTGAAGAAGCATTTGCTGCCATAGCAGCGTTAATTCGCCAGTCTGAGTAGATTACTTACTTAATTTCTTTGTTTTGATATTTTCGGAGAAGATTCGGCACTAATGATAGCGCGAACATAAGTACACCCGCGATGCCGAGATAGAGCATCGTCTTCAAAATGCTTCCCTCACCGCTAACGAACGCGCCACCAAGCATCACCAATGCTATTGTCCCTGGTAACATAAAGACAGCGGAAGTAAGGACGAATGTCCAAAACCGAATCTTGGTCAATCCATAGGCGTAATTTTGTAGGTTAAACGGAAAGATGGGAATCAAGCGTGTAACCATCAAAATCCGCCATCCCTGTTCTTCAACCTGTTCGTCTATTTTTTGGAATTGCGCGTTTTCCTTGATCCATCCCTCAACGAGATCGCGCGCAACATAGCGCGCGACCAGGAAAGCACAAGCGACAGAGATGATGGAGGCGATGGAAGCATAAAAAACACCCCATAACGGTCCGAAAACAAAACCTGCTAACACGGTTACCGGAAAACCTGGGAGAAAGAAGACAGTAGATATAAGATAGAGTCCGATATAAATCAGTGGAGCGATGACACCAAAACTTTCTACCCATGTTTTGATTTTCGGTACATTTTCTAATCGGATATGTTTTGTTATTCCATAGTGTCTCAGCACGAAATAGACTGCTACGATAATGCCGACAGCAATCAGAATTTTAATTACGCTTTTTTTCATCTTTTTTCGGAAATTGCCTCCAAATAGTCTTTAATCTGTATCTGGTATTTCACAGGAATACGATTGTTGTTAATGGCTTCGGCATACGCTCGCGTCGCGTTGAGAACGACATCGCTGAAGGGCAGATACGGCAGCGCATTGACCCGGATCTCTCCAGTGAAAACGTTGGAGAAACTTTCTGAATCACCAGACGAATCGGCTATAAGCGTCAGGCGTTTTCCATTAATTTGTGAAACCGGTGCTTCGTCTCCGAGCAACGGCGTTGTGAGATTTTCTTCGTCTGTTGTGTTATTCACTGTTTTGTCATTATCCGCTGCCGATAAGGACTGAGATTCGGCGTTTGACGGGACTTCACGCGTACCTTGGACTTCACGAGTGCCCGCATTTTGTCCATGTGTGCCGTCCACATTAGCAACCCCGCCATCGGATGCCTCCGTTTCAATAGCCGCAAGTGCCAGTTCCTTGCGGTTGGCTCTCAATTCACCTTCCAACTGTGCAAGGTTCATGGGTGTTTCTGCTTCTTGCAGCGCATCGATAATTTCCTGCAATGTCTCTGGTGTAACCGTCTTACCCTGAACCTGATTCAACGAATTACGGAGTTCGCCTTCTGGCAGGCTTGCAGATAGCTGTTCAAAGAGACCTTGCAGTTCTGCTTGGAGTTCTGGTGGTATCTCAGCCTGTTCTGTGAGATCTTTCAGTGCTGATGCGAGCTGCTCAGCATCCATGCTCTGAAAATGTTGGCTTGCTTCTGTCGCTTCAGTAATAACGTCTTGTGTTAATTTTTGTTTACGGACTTCTGTGTTTAGATTGCTGAGATACGCTTGGGCAGTGTCAAGATCTGTTGCGGCTTTCAACTTTTCTGCTGTGTCACGAATGTGCTTCTGGAGTTCTGGGTCTCTGACCTGTTTCTCTTCAAGGTTTTGGATAACTTGATCTAATGCCCGCTGTTGAGACTCACTGAGCGGCTCCGGGACCTCGTAGAAAAGTGGTATTGTGAAAGAGAGTCCTATCAACAAAAGTGGAATCGGAAACAAGCGCAATAGTTTTGGCGCGCGATATGGACAGACTTTTTGCATATCCAAGGATGGCACAATCTCAGCGGCATCTCGGATTTGGAGTCGCGCGAACTCACCTTCAGGGATATGCTGTATCAATCCAAATGCTGTCCTGAGTCGTTCCTTGAGCTCCATCTTTTCATCAACAAATTGGGCGACAGATGGTAGATCCTTCCACTGTTTAATGCTGAGACAGACCCCTACACTCACACTTACGAACAGAACTATCCAACTCATGTTTGACATGTGCATCGGTAGCGGAATCAGTCGATTTACAATAGATAGAATAACAAGCAGAATGAGGCCACAGAAAAGCACCATTGTAACCGTTTGCAAGAGTGCCTGTCGGTACATCCTTGCGCGGATGTCGGTTAAATAATTTCTAATGCGTTGTGCATCTTCTTCTGGGGTCTGAGTGTGTTCGGATTTCACCATTTGAGTTTTTCCACTGTTGCCATAACCTGATCTGGAGTAATTGCCTCCAGATTTTCACGTGCGCGATCGGTATGCGCATCCCACTCTTTGGACGATAATGTTTTCATAAATGGACACGTTGTACGCGCCACCACTGCGTGCTTATCCCACGGCGGTGCCCATTGTATGAGGTTTGACGCACCAAACAAGGCAACGGTCGGCGTTTTCACGGCGGTGCTGAGGTGCATCGGTCCTGTATCGTTGCTGATGTATAGATGACACCGTTGCAGAAGTGCCGCAAGTTCCATTGTGGTTGCTTGGCTAACGATAGCAGGCGGGTGCGACATCTGCTTCGCGACCTGAGCTGCTAACTCACCTTCCCGCGGTCCGGTTGTGATAACAATATGCGCGCCATACCTTTCGTGAAGCCGATCACCGAGGACGGCAAAGTTGGAGGCTTCCCAACGGCGATAGGCAGTAGCCGCCCCTGGATTCAGACCGATGATAGGATGGCTATCCTTAAGTTTTTGGCTTTCAAAGAAATTGTTCGCCCACGCTGTGCCAGTGCTATCAACGAATACTTCCGGTTCATTGTCTGTTACTTCAATACCTAATGCACGGACAACATCGAGATAGCGTTGTGTTTCATGTTGTGCTGTGTTATTCGGCACTGCGACGCTCAACAACTTCTGCCCTCCAGCGTTTGTTTCAAACCCGACACGGAACGGAATTCGAGCGAGGAATGTATGAAGCACCAAGCGAAAGGTCGGTTGTAAAACGAGTGCCATCTGAAATCTTCGACGAGCGATTTGATAGATGAGTTTTGGCACGGATGCTTGATAGGTCAGCACCTCGTTCAGATGTGGGTTGGCGGAGACCAAATCCTCTCGCGTGGGTGCTACCATATAAGCGATATAAGCATTTTGAAAGTGGTGACGTAAGGCACGGATAACCGGAGTCGTCAAAACCGTCTCACCCAATGGTGCGAGTCTAATGATTAAGATCCGTTCAATCTGATTAGGCGCAAACATCCGATCCTTTTATTATATTTCGTTCAATCGAATCTTATACCAATTCTAATTGATAATTCCTCTTAAAAGGTTGACTATTTTTCAGCGATGCTCGGTGCGGTTAGAAACCGCACCTACCGGGTGTGGTGTGAGTGGGTTCGGTTAATGCGAGATAAACTTTTAGAAATGGTATTAGAGTGCTGAATGTCTTTAAACCCGTCTATTGCTAATTTTCATAGGTAACGGTATAATATCCTAAAACCTACGAGATGTCAAGATGATTTCCCACATTCAAACTTTAAAAGAGAAATATCTGCGCGGTTGGGAACGCCAAGCGGCAGTCATTCTGCTCGCCTCAGCCCTACTCTTGATGCTGCATAGGTATTATACCCGCCGAAGTTTTTTTAGACTCCATTTCGCAGAATACTTTGGGGCCGGACCGCTGGCGGAAAGTTATCCGTACTATTACTGGTTTCTGACCACTGGAATTACGTTATTCCTTGTCCCCGTTCTCGTCGCCAGATTCGGGACAACCCAGCGGCTAAAAGACTACGGATTTCAACTCGGAAATCAGAAACTCGGGTGGAGTGTCACCGGTGCGGCATGGGTTCTGATGATTCCAGTGGTTATCCTTGCAGTCATTGTGTATCCACCTTTCCGCGTGAAGTATCCGCTCTGCAAGGTAATTGCAGACAGTTGGCAGACGTTTTTACCCTATCAACTCGCTTATGGCGTTTACATGTTTTCGTGGGAATTCGTCTTCCGTGGCTTTATGCTCTTCGGATTAGAACGGAAATTTGGGAACTACAGTATCTTGATCCAGACGATTCCGTTTGCGGTGCTTCACTATTCAAAGCCGTTGCCGGAGGCATTGGGTTCAATCATTGCAGGTGTCCTGCTTGGTGTCCTCGCGTTAGAGACGCGCACGTTTCTTTATGGCGCAGCAATCCACTGGCTCGTCGCAATGACAATGGATGTGGTGGCTGTCCTTTTTTCGCGTTTCTTTATGTGAAAATTTTATTGCAGTCGCTCGGTTGTTATGTTATAATGCATTCAACGGTATATTGATAAAAAATACTAAAGCCCAGAGAAGTTGTTATCAGTTTGTCGCTGTGCTCTTGAATTTCTTGTCCATCAATATAATATAAGGAGGTATCTTAATGACAACGCGCCTTGAACACGCTTTTACGGAAGCATCAAAAC
>VXZL01000622.1 GCA_009845505.1 Candidatus Poribacteria bacterium
GTCCGGCATGACACGCCAACTTTGCGAATTAGAGATGCTTCCGAATGTTCTCTGCAACACTGCGGGGTATTCCTTTCACGGAGAGCAACCCATCCAAACTCGCCGCTCGAATCCCCTCAATCGAACCAAAATGCTTCAACAGTGCTTGCTTCCGTTTCGGACCGAGGTTCGGAATTTCGTCAAGTACCGAGACGCTTAGCGACTTCTGCCGGAGCCGTCGATGATAGGTCCCCGCAAATCGGTGCGCTTCGTCTCGTAACCGCTGAATTGTATGTAGGGTCGGGTTATCTTTCCGCAAGACAATTGACTCTGACTTATCGGGAACGAAAATTTCTTCAATCCGTTTCGCAAGCGCAATCATCGGAATATCAGGAAGACTGGACGCAGCATCTTTTGAATAGCAAGTTTTGCCTCGCAAGCTGCGGCAAAAGTTCATAGCCTTCTGCGCTGCGCTGAGTTGTCCTTTGCCCCCATCAATCAACATTAGGTCGGGCAGCTTATTAAATTTTTCATCATCTGCGAGGGCACGGCGGAAACGGCGGGTGATCACCTCTTGCATCATCGCGAAATCGTTCTGACCCTTAACTGTACGAATCTTAAACCGGCGGTACTCCCCCGAAGCCGGTTTTCCATCTTCCAAAACCACCATCGAGCCGACGGCGAACCTATCACCAAGATTTGAAATATCATACGCCTCAATCCGTCTGACGGGATGCGATAACCCAAGCAGTTCCTGTAGTTCAACGAGCGCAGGATCAACCCCACTGCCATAAACCGCATTCTGCTCACGCTGTGTCAGCAGAATCTCGGCGTTCTTCGATGCCAAAGCCTGCAACTTCCTGAGCCGACCCGCTCTCGGCACGTGCAACGCGACGCGGTTCCCCCGTTTTTCGCTCAGCCAAGCTTCAATCAGCTCCGCACCTTCAATCGGCATTGGTAAAACAATCGTCTTTGGCACAAAAACAGCGTTCTGATAATACTGCGAAATAAAAGCACTCAACGCCGTCGCGAGAGATTTCGGATCGGCATCGTTGAGATAGTAGTGCTCACGTTCAAGAAGTTTACCATCACGCACCCGCAGAAGTTGCACGCAGGCGATATCAGTCCGAGCGGCAATCCCGATAACATCCTCATCTGCAGCGGAAACAGTATCTAAACTCTGCGTGGTAATCGCTTGTTGAACGTCTTTCAGCGTATCCCGATATTTCGCCGCCGTTTCAAAATCGAGTGCCTCCGCAGCCGCTTCCATCTGCACTGTCAACTCTTTAACAACAGCGTCTGTATTCCCACCCAAGAACTGACACACCTTGCGAACAATCTCGGCGTAATCTCGAACATCCATTTTATCGGCACACGGACCCGGACAGCGTCCGATGTGATAATCCAAACAGGCCCGATATTTATTGCCTTTTTCTTTGAGTGGCAGGGTACAGGTACGGACAGGAAACAGTTTCGTCAACTGCTTGAGGATATGGCGTGTGGAACGCACATGAACATAGGGTCCGAAATACCGCGCACCGTCGTTCTCGGCTCTACGCGTAATATGGATACGTGGAAAGGGTTCATTGACGGTCACGCGTAGATATGGATAGCGTTTATCGTCTTTAAGCTTTACGTTATAGCGAGGCTGATGCGCCTTAATGAGATTATTCTCTAAAATTAGTGCTTCAACCTCGGTCTCCGTGACGATGTAATCGATCTCCGTGACATATCGTATCATCTGCGAGGTCAGAGCGTGCACGGATTTCTCACCACTTTTGTCTGCAAGTTTTCGGTTTGCAAGCTGCACCGAAAAATAGGAACGTACTCGACTTCGCAAACGGACAGCCTTTCCAACATAAATAACAGTGCCATCCGAGGCTTTCATTAGGTAAACCCCCGGCACATTTGGAAGAGAGTGCCACAATTCAGGTGTGGTATTACTGAGTTGCTCTGATTTCATTTTTTTGACTTCTCGAGGCGTTTTAGGATTTCTCGTATACCGTTCGATAGATTTCCCTACCCTCCAAGGTATACTTCATCTCAAAATTCGTCGTAATATCCCGATCTGGTCCCAGATTTTCCGCAATAGGACACAAGGCATTCACCTGCGAAAGCGTTTCTTGAATCTCCCAGAAATACGCTGCATAGTCCGTTGCGATATAAAGTCTACCACCATCTGATTGAAGCGTGTTCGTTAAAGCATACAGAAAGTCTTGATTCCGAAAGATTCGGCGTTTTCGCTGCCGTTTTTTGGGCCACGGATCGGGGAAATAGATATGATACGCCTGTACAGATACTGCCGGGACATACCGAGTCAGAAAGTAGTTTGCATCTGTCCACACAAGACGGACATTTGAGAATGTACCAGACGCTCTATCCACCTCGAAATGCCGCATGTACTTTTCAAACCGTTCCCGCGTCAATCCGACGTACTTCTGTGCACGTTCCACCCCGATATAGTTAACTTTCGGATGTCGTTTCGAGGCTTCAAGTAGGAAACGTCCTTTACCGAATCCGATTTCTATTTCGACCGGATGTGAATTCCCGAAGAGCACCTCCCAATCAATAGGCGCGGCTACCTCGCTGAGTGGGATAATACGTTCGGTTACAATGTCAATTATCTGGGAGTGGGCAGTCGTATTCTGATAGTAGATGTCGTTGTAGTCAGGATTTTCACGCATAAGGCACCCAAGGGACAAGCCGATGACTATTCCGACAGAAATTTGTGAAGATGGGTTTTAACCAAATTATCCTCCGGTTGATATCCCAGAACTTCGACCGCACCGCTTATATCAAGGAAGCTCTGCTGATACCCATCGGAATTCGCCGAACGTCCATAAGTAATCAAGTATTTAACAGGTCCGTCGTAATCCACAGCCAATCCAAAAAGTTGTACACAGTCTCGCGGTGTTAGCAGTGTGCTACAGTGGCGGATTCCACTCGGCTGATATGTGCCGCTGAAAGTCCCGATTCGGATGCTGATGAACCGCATATCGTGTGCATCAACGAGATAACGTCCTGCAATCTCTGCCATCCCCTTCATCGCACCGTACCAACTATCAGGACGAAATTGATCACCGGTAGAGAACCGGGGTGGCGAACTCAACCGCTCATTCCATCCTGAAACGTGATTCGTACTCGCATAAACAATCTTTTGGACCCCTTGCTCACGTGCCGCCTCAAACAGGGTCATAGACGCTCCGATGTCGCTCACTTCACCCGGATGCTTCCCAAGTGAGTCCTGACGGATGTAAGCCAGATGCACCAAGACATCTTGATTGTGGCACAATTCTCTCATCGCAGCATAGTCGCGAATATCTGCCATCGCCACGCGCGATTCCGCCTGCGCAATGGGATTAATATCCATCAACGTTAGTGTGTAGGTGTCCTGTTTTTCCCATGCCTGCCAGAGTGCCGTACCGACTTGACCAGCCGCACCTGTAATAAGGACGCGTTGTTTCATACCTCTCTCCTCAACCAAAATTATTTTCCGTTCTCAGCGTCTAATGCAGCCATAATATCGGCGTGCACCGCTTTTGGATCAATCACTTGTTGCACATAGAACCGATCGATTGCCTGTCCACCTAAACCTGAGCACTTACACATCTGAACATTTAGACCGAGTTTGGTAAGAATACCGCTGAAGTAATGCAAAAATCCAACCTTTTCTTCACCAACGACAACAATCTCCGTATAACTCCGCGTCGTCTCAACACTGACTTCATCAACCAGCCATGTTTCACTCATATTCACGTAGTGTCTATCAAAAACCTCCTCAAGCGTCACTTCCTGTGCCAGCAGACTGCGTATGTCAAAATCCAGATCGCGTTTGAGTTCCTCATCAAGCGGCATCGGCTCCCCACTATGATGCGGCGGTTGATGCACGAGCCGATAGATTTCCAATTCAACGTTGATATCTTGCTTGGTGTAGACGCGCGCGTCTCGGACATCTATGCCGTTGGCGAAGAAAAGTCCGCTCACTGTGTGCAATTTCCCGATACGACTCGGACTACATAGGTGGAGCTCCGTAAATCCAGGTCGGTCAACAAATTGAACAACTCCCGTACTCGGCGTGTCTTCTGCTTTCAGCGTTGTGCTCTCAATTTGCGCCGTCATTTTTATATGCATCGCTATCTCTTCAGGAGAGACACTAATACGATAGGAAACCGGCATGTGGTGCAAAAATTGCTGGAATTCTTCAACAGGTGCGAAGGCACCCCACTGTGTTTCTTCCTGTCCAACAAAGCGGGTCCGCGCGGCTTCGTACAAACTCTTCAGGTTATGTTTAACGACATGACTGAAGTTCTGTGAACCGTTGGCTTTGGAATCGCAATACGTCAGTAGATAGAGTGCCGTTAAACGTTCCAGAGAGTTCACCTTCTTACAAAATTCGGAAATCGTCCTTTCATCCCAATGATGATAACGCGCCAAATCTATCATCTCCAAGTGTTCTCGGATGAGGAAGCAAATGTCATCTGTCTGCTGTGCGTTGAAGCCGAATTCCGGGGCAATACGTTTCGCTTTCTCTGCGCCTGTCGCTGGATGCGTCGGATCGGGTTTATCTATATCGTGCAGGAAAAGTGCCATATAGAGAGGCGTTGGATCCGAAAGGGAACGAAACGCTGCATTAAGATCCTCCAATTCAGAAGCCGGCGATGGCGACATCGGCGAGCTAAATCGGGCACCACCAAACGGGCTACTCGGCTCTGTTGCCCGAATTTCATCAAGATGACCAATCGCAACGAGTGTATGCTTCCCGACAGTATATGGATCCAGACTCCGTTCGCTCCGGGTCATCATCGCCTTTTCAAAGAGTGCCCCCCCTTCACCCAGACGCGACAGAATATTAAGTCGGTGTAGACGGGTCAAAGTTTTCTCAACATCTCCGGGTGTGTTTATCAATTCCACCATCCGCTTCTGGAAAGAACGCCAATCAAACGCATGAACATACCGAGAAATAAATGTAGAAAGAGACGCATCAATCTCAAAGTCGTACTGTTGGAAGTAGGTGAACAACTGAAAGAGTTCGTTCGTATCCAGCTCACCGAAGTTATTATCCATGCAATACAACATGTCCGTTCTGACAGCAAGCACATCCGAGATTGGAATCCCGTTTGCTAACATTTTCCGGATGAGAAGTTCCGCCTTGAAATGGAGATATTTTGCTTTAGCATAATACGCCGCCATAAACGCATAACGTCCCTCGTCGGTTTCGTCTGTAAATCCGAGGACCCGAGCGACTTCCGTCTGAAGTGCGTCCCCTCTTTCAGGGTGATAGGAGAGATCATCGTGTGGTGCATCGGCGAGGACATGCAGAAGATTTCGGACTTTAAACATGAAATCAAGGGAAGGTATGAGCTGCTCGTCATCGTATCGTTCGTAGAGATCCAGAATCGCTGTAAAGTCTGGGAGCCCACATATCCAGAGCGCGTATTGAAGCGTGCGTAATCCCCCGCGTCCGGTCTTCACATTCGGTTGGTTCAGATAGATTGTGTCCTCAGATGCCTTGAACGCATCCGCTTTTGATTTTAGTAAATCCAGCACGAGGGAAATATCCGACTTCTCAGAACGGACGGCTCTCCGGAATTGTTCTGTCAGTTCCGCATTGCCAGCAATAAACCGCATATCAATCAAGGCAGTCATATCCTGATAATTCCACTTCGCTATATCTGCGAGCGGACGGTAAATAAAACTGAATTCAAACCCCGGAATCACCGAATGGAGACTGTCAAAAAAGTCGTAGAACCATCGGATCAGTTCAAGTGTACTCTCATCGTAAATATCCTCTAAGTCCACAGAAGAGGTGTATACAACATCAACATCCGAAAAATAGCAGAGCTCATTCCTACCGTAACTGCCAACACCATAGAGTGCGACATCCGGCAACCACTCCTCTAATCCTGCCTCTAAGTCATCCGTATCAACATCGGGAAGCATCTTTAGAACTTCAATCTGTTTCTGGTATTCATCCCGAATCTGAAAGGAGGCTACCTCGTAAACCTTTTGAATAACTGTATCCCACATCTCCGTGTGGGCTTTACACGCCGCGAACCCGGTTTCACCCGCCAAGATACGCGCTTTCAGTTGCTCGCGTTCGGATTGAATGAAAGCAGCTAATTGCTTCTGAAAATCCTCAAAAGGCACATTCAGGTTCGGGACATAACCATTGAGGCTTTTTTCGATTTTTGTAGCCATTTTCCCTTACCCCGAGTGTATCAAAGCAACCTAATTATCGTGTCGTTTCCATCAACACTAAAATGACTTAGCATCTTTATCTCTAAATTCATTATACACGAAAA
>VXZL01000538.1 GCA_009845505.1 Candidatus Poribacteria bacterium
TATTCGGGCAATGGAATTATCCATATACTAAAGTATACTACAAAATTCCGACATTGTCAAGTTTTTTGCGCAATTTTTTATTTTACTAATTATCCAAATTTTTGTGCTGACATGCAAACCATCTGGTTAATCGGAGTCCAAACGTTTTGTTTTAGTTCCTAACACCAACGCACTTCGAGCAGGCACATAAATCTGAATCGACTGTGCCTGCCCCTCCATCGCTACATCTTGCCACGGGTAATGGACACCCTCTACGGCACCGTGGCCGCCGTAAGCAATATCATCGGTGTTCAGAATGAGGCGGTAATCTGCCCGCTGCGGCACTGGAATACGCCAATCGGTGACAGATGCTGTCGGATGAAAGTTGAAGGCAAAGACAAGTCCGCTTCGCTCGTAGGCAATCTGTTTTGCCTCTTCGTGGATAAATAAGAGATGAATGCCTTCTTCAGCAAGCAGATGGTGTACTATATCAAGGTGCTGCATCGCGCGGTCAAATGCGTTGAGATGCTTGTATCGGAGTGCTTCATCGTCGAGGAGTTGCCACTGCCTGCGCGCATACCAGTAGGAGTTATTATTGCCTGCGCGCGGAAAGTCGATCCATTCAGGGTGTCCAAATTCATTTCCCATAAAGTTAAGGTATCCCTCACCACCCAAGCTGAACGTCAGAAGGCGGATGAGTTTGTGGAGCGCGATTCCCCTTGCAACCACGAGGCTTGTCGTGAAAATACTCATGTTCGTGTAGAGTTCAGTATCCATGAGTTGGGTAGCAAGCGTTTTGTCGCCGACGATGCTCTGATCGTGGCTTTCGACGTAAGCGATGTGTTTTTCACCTGTACGGCGGTTGCGTAACATA
Organism: Candidatus Poribacteria bacterium; assembly: GCA_009845505.1. Taxonomy (GTDB): domain Bacteria; phylum Poribacteria; class WGA-4E; order WGA-4E; family WGA-3G; genus WGA-3G. The sequence goes on from VXZL01000538.1 coordinate 854, forward strand.
CCGTAAATCTCACCGATGTGCCAGTCTTCATCCTCTTTTTCCTTTAACAACTGAATCCAATAATCTGGAATTCCCATTGCGAGGCGGTAGTCGAAGCCGAGTCCGCCTTCTTCAATGGGGCGCGCGAGACCGGGCATTCCACTCATGTCCTCAGCGATCGAAATCGCAGCAGGGTTGACGGTGTGGAGGACTTCGTTTGCTAACATCAGGTAGACAATGGCATCCAATTCAACTCGGCTATCAAAGTAATCAGCGTATCCCGCGAACTCCCGTCCAAGTCCGTGGTCGCTATAGAGCATACTCGTGATGCCGTCGAACCTGAACCCATCAAATCGATAGGTCTCCAGCCAATAGCGGATGTTGCTAAGAAGAAAACGCTGCACCTCGTATTTGTCGTAATCGAAACACCGCGAGTCCCATGCGCTATGTTCGCCTTTCTCACCGGCGTGGAAGTAGTGATGTGCCGTGCCGTCAAAGTGATTCAGCCCTTCGTTAAGATTTTTAATGGCGTGGCTCTGCACCAAATCCATGATAACCAGCAATCCCATGCTATGCGCTGTATCAACAAGCGCTTTGAGTTCCTCTGGCGTTCCGAAACGGCTTGAGACAGCGAAGAAGTTACTCACGTGATACCCGAAACTCGCATAATAGGGATGTTCCATCACCGCCATTAGTTGAACGGCGTTATAGCCTAAGTCAGCGATTCGGGGGAGGACATTTTCTCTGAACTCAGCGAATGTGCCGACTTTTTCCGCTTCTTGCGCCATGCCGACGTGTGCTTCGTAAATTCGCAATCCTTCAGTTTCGGCATTAAAATCAGGGGCTTGGTATTTCCACTGATACGGATACGATGGTGTCCAATACTGTCCGCTGAAGTCGGCATCGTCTTCCTGAATGACGCGCTGAACATAAGCCGGGATTCGATCGAGTCCACCGAGTGCTGATACGACATGTACCTTAATTTTACTTCCATGTGAGAGTCGTTCAGCATAGTGTTTGTCGGGTAGGAAGAGATGCCAGACTCCCCATTCATCAATGGACATCGGGTTTGCAGCGCGATCCCAGCCGTTAAAATCGCCAATGAGTGAAAGTGCCTGCGCGTTCGGTGCCCATTCACGGTACCAGACCCCGTTTTCGCCGTCGTTTTCTCCGCGATTGAAGCCGAAATAGTGGTGTCCTTGGCTTATTTCACCTAATAAGCCGCCAGTTTTTTCGATCTTCCTTCTGAGACGTTGATAGTGCATGAACCGTTGGCGTAGTTGTTCAGCGTACGGTTTTAACAAAGGATCTCTTTTGATGAGAGCAGTGCCGTCTGCTTGTCTGCCTTTTGAGCGTTGCTTTTCCATAGTGTATCAGTTTACCACAAGAAGGCTTGCGATTCAAGGGAATGTGTAGTAACATAAGCACATGCAAACACTTTTTCACCGAATAACAGGACTTATATTCATCGCACTGATAGTGTTGTTTTCTTCGAGTATTAAGGCGGCGAGCTCCTTTGAAATTCAGATATTCGATGGGGCAGCAGAAATCATGCGACCCTATACGCTCATATCTGGCAAACAGTACCGACTTCAAGCAATCTCCTCTGATGAAAAAATTCTGCCAGCACAGTGGTTTCTATCGGGAAATTTAGGCAAAATTACAACAGATATGCCGCCAATGCTTACGGCGGTTTTTGTTGGAGAAGGTAGCCTTATCTGTCGTGTAGCAGATGTGGAGCAGCGTGTTGGGTTAAGCGTAGTTCCTGAAACAAAGGTTATTGGTGGTAGTGGTGGAAAACTCCAAAGTCCGGCGGATGTGGCAATAGACCTGCCGAAAGGCGCGCTTGCTGCCGAAGAAAAAATAGGGATAGAAATTGTGGCACCACCCGCATTACCGCCAACACTGCAGCGATTCGTCCGTGTCGTCCGGATTTCACCCGAAGGACTTGTCTTGAAACGCCTTGCACAGTTGGCATTTCTATTTCAAGATTCTGTGTTTATGGATGCGAAACCACAACTCTATTTTTGGGAAGCGTATGAAAAAAAATGGGTGCCGTTGCAAGGGCGTGAGGATAAGGCACAAGGGGGCGTGACAACTTCTATCAACCACTTCGGGATCTATGCCTTGATGGCTGCTGTGCCTGAAGATTTGAAACATAGTGAACGGTTGGAGATTCGGAACCTTGAACTCTCGCCGCGCGTATTTTTCGCACCCGATAGACATCGATTGACGATAGCCTATCGACTCAACGCTCCCGATGCAACGCAGGTATTTGTGACAATAGATATTTTTGACCTTCGCGGTAGACGGGTTCGACGGTTGCTTGAAGAGGTGCCACGTTACATCGGACCGAACGCTGTGCAGTGGGATGGAGTGACGGATAATGGTACGCTTGTCCGAAATGGACGTTATCTACTTGTAATTCGGGCAAGAACAGGTTCGCAGCGAGCCGTCTATCGGAAACTCATTATAGTCTTTAAGTGAGACTCAGAAATAGAGGCGGAATGAAGAAAATACGAGATTCGGATAACTGCCAAACTCGGATTGGAATTCGGTAGAATCGCCGTTTTTAGGGCGTTTGCCTATGCTGACGAAACCACCGACAGAAAGATGAATATCCTCTGCAACGTTGTATGCGATCTGCGGTGCAATCCAGGTTGACGGATCGGATAGGTTAAGCAGTATTTGTCCACTGAGACTAATCAGGGGGGTCAGTTGACGGGTGAATCCGGGAGCCAGATAGTGGGTGCCAAGTAGATAAACACCGCCGCGCGTGTACGCCGGTTTCTCCAGATTGGTAAGAAAATTTTCGGGTTCTGTCGCACCTGCACCGTTGAAATGGTATTCGATAAACGTATAGGTCTCCCCACCGAAACTATAGTCAAGCCCGATAGAGGTACGCAGATAATTGTCCGATGTGTTGGGTGCATCATCAAAAGGTTCGGCAAACACATAAGCCGTTTCCAGCCAAAAGCCAGCACCCCCGATACCACGGGCTACATCTAAACCGACGAGCAGATCTTTCTGAAATTCCAAAAGTAGAATTGAGAAGTCTGTCTCTACGGCGTTCAATTGGGTTCGGAGAAAGATGGCACTCTCACCAAAGTCGAAATTAGACCCGAAAATATATCCTGTATCTATCTCGCCCATGACCCCTACAGGAATCCGCATCCGAATTGCGTCTACGCCAACGCGGTCTTCGGTATCAAGTTGGTCGTAGGTATAGGGCGCGATGATGTCGGTTGGATTCACAATTCGAGCACTACCCCAGGCAATGGCATCCCGACCGATGGAGAAATCCGCGAAATCTGTGCTGAACTGCACCGAAGCCCGATCGAGATTATGATAGATACCAACGCTGCCAACCTGTTCATCCTCACTTGGATAGAGCTGGGACTCGAAATCTACGACGCGGTAACGGGATGAAGCAATGCCGACGGCAAACGGGGATTGAGAAAAAAGTAGGGGGTCTTGAACGCGTGGGGTGAAATCGTAAGCGAAGGCAAATGTGAGTGAATCTGTTGGTGCGTAAGAGAGGTTGAAACGCAGTCGGTTAACCACGACCCCCATCATCGATGCATCTGGAAGCGGAGAATTAAATGCCGTGGAAAAGTTTTTGTAGTAACCACCAACTCGGAATTCAGCCGCAGCGGTTCCTACAAATGGTGTTGTCACCAAATAGAGGACAAGTACCAGGATTATTCTCATCAGAAATTTTTATCTCTCTTAACTGACAACTGATAACTGACAACTAAAAACTAACATCTCTTATCTCATTTCGTAAGTGTCTATGCGTCCATCGCGTAAGGTTATCAAACGCCTCGCCCGCTCCATTACCATCGGATCGTGCGTTGAGAAGATGAAGGTCATGCCGGTTTCTGAGTTAAGGTGGCGCATCATCTCAAGCAAATCGGCACCTGTTTTAGAATCGAGGTTCGCCGTCGGTTCGTCGGCGAGAATAATCGTCGGTTCAGAGACCATAGCGCGGGCGATCGCTACACGCTGTTGCTGTCCACCTGAAAGCTGCGTCGGTGTCCGGTTGGCAACCCCCTTTAACCCAACGGTTTCAAGCATTGCTATGACCCGTTCATGCCGTTCTGCTTTCGGCACACCTGCTAAGAGCATGATATATTCAACATTTTCCTCAACTGTCAGCACAGGAATCAGATTGTAAGCCTGAAAAATAAATCCGATGTTATCGCGTCGAAAGTCGGAGAGTTCATTGCCGCTCATTTCTGATAGCACTTTGCCAGCAAGCCATACTTTCCCTTCTGTAGGGCTATCCAACCCAGAAATGATGTTGAGAAAGGTTGTTTTACCAGAACCCGAGGGACCCACCAATGCCGTAAATTCTCCCGATTCGATGGTTAAATCAATCCCGTTAAGCGCGTTGACAGGAATATCGTCCGCTGCGTAAACCTTCGTCACGCCTTCTGTGACGATAACATCTTTGTTCTCAGTTTGTGCCATTGTGAGTACCTTAGGATTCCAATCAATTGTGAAACCGCTTCTACTGATCCGTCCCAGGTGCCCAGAGTATCTGCTTTCATCGGAGATCACCGTGAAACGAAGTGGAACGGTGCCCAGATTTAATAGTTAAAAAATTAAAAGCTGCGCCGCATCGCGTCTACAGGAGCCATTTTGGCAACATGCCGAGCCGGATACAACCCTGCAATGAGGGTGAAAACGAAAACCCATATCGGATAGATGATGAACTGTTCAACCGTCATGACTGGACGGATGAACTCCTGCATCGTCACACCCATCATTTCAATGCCGGTGTAATCTATACCTGTGTATGCCAACAGTGCTGTCACGAGGAATCCAAGTATTATTCCTACGCCAATGCTCACAATCGCTAAAGCACCCGCTTCAAATAAGATGACGCGCGCCATCCCAAAAGGACGGGTGCCAACGGCGCGTAGCACACCAAACTCAAACATCCGTTCATACAACGACATGAAAAGTGTGTTGATAATCCCGAAGACAACTATCGCAAATAATATAACGCCTATGATATATTTGCTGTATGTCGTCATGTCTAACACAACAGTTAATTGTGACATCAGTTCTGTCCAGCTTAATGCTTCGTTGCCATGCTGGGAGTAAGTGTCCCAAAATGGTAGTGTCGAGTCTTGTGCGTAAGCGATGGAAGAGAATTTAATAGCGATTTCGTGGACATCATTACCAATCGCAAGCATTTCTTGTGCTTTTTGAATCCGGACAAATGCCATACCGCTGTTCATCGCCTCGTCAGCAAAGTTATAAATACCGGAAATCCGAAACATCTCTTGGGAAAGTTCTCCGGTTTTAGCTTGTGCCACCGTCACAACCACTCGGTCTCCAAGTGCGATTTCTAAGATTTCGGCGAGTTTCGCACCAATGACGACATCGCGGCTGTT
>VXZL01000358.1 GCA_009845505.1 Candidatus Poribacteria bacterium
GAGATCGGTGATCGTCCGCTCCTCACCGGATGCCTCTAAGAAGTCAAGCAACGGTTTGAATAGGAGCTGCAAATCGTCCTCCAAATACTGATCGACGCGTTCGAGTGCCTCGCGGAGCATGGCTGCATCCTTGGGCTTGTCTACGAGATCGATGAAAACAGCGTTGAAAAAGTCTGGGTTATGCTTGCGTGCTTGATAGATAACCTTGCGCCTGGGGGTTTCACCGTGTTTGAGGACTTCAATACGCGCCATCTCTCTGATAGCGTATTTTAGGTAAAGGAAGGTGTAATCGATGTCGCCCTTGAGGTGTAACCACTTCTCGGCTTTGGCGAGGATGGCTGTTACGTTAGCGGCAGTATTGAAAAGTTGCGACTGCTTATCTCTGTCCCCGACCTGCAGACAGGCAGGGTCACCCACAGGAAAACTCACATCGCTGTCCACAGCAAAAAGGCTGTCTTTGGAAAAGAGGACGCGGCTCTCGGCGAGGATTGAATGGAGTCGGCTGCCTTGCAGTGTTCTGTCCAACAATTTCTTGTAATCGCTGCGGGTATAGAGCTCAACCCGGAACGGGATTCCGTCTTCGATGAGTTGAAATTCTTTTTGCCTGAACTTTGTGCCGTCCCGGAGAATCAACGTTATGTGAACGGCGGTCTTCTCCCAGACGTTGTCTTCGGCGAGGTTGTTCGTGAGAACGGCAGCGAGGATGTAGCGGTCCCGTTCGAGTGTGTCTGTTAAATTATTTAGTGCGTTGTGAATCTGCGTGTGGATGTCTTCGCGATCGCGAGTGGAACTCGCTCCTACAGGATCAGAGGGATCGCGAGGATCGCGAGTGGAACTCGCTCCTACAAGGGTGCTGTCGTAGTAGTAGGCGGGTTCTTCGACGGCGATTTGGCTTTTGACTGTGAGATTTACGGGGGTTGCGACTTGTCTGATGATCCCTTTCCATGTGAGCCATTGGCACACAAGGTCGAGTGATTCTTCGTCAAATTCTGGTTCCTCTTCACTTTCACCGTGTGGATTGTGTCCCAAGTCGGCATTTAACTCGGTGCCAGTGCGGGGTGTCTTCTGCTCTTCAAGATAATCGAGAATGGGTTGGAAGATAAACTGGCGTTCATCAAGATAGGCGTTAACTGCATTAAGCGCGCCCTGAATAACAGATTCATTCTTTTCGCAGTTGATGAGATCGGTATAGACGCTGTTGAAGAAGTCAGGATTGTACTCAAGGGCGGGTTGGATGACCTCGCGTGCGGGGATTTGATTATTTAAAAGAACTTCTACCCGTGCCAATCCTTGGACTGCGTCAAGTATGGAGAGAAAAGCGGTGAGGCAATCCTGATTGACGTAAAACTGTTTTTCGGCGTATAGCAGGCTTGGCAAGGTACTGGCGACGACACTGAGGATTTGGAGCTGCTTATCGCGTTCGCCGATGCTGTTGCGGTCGGCGTTTTTATCATACCACTCCTCAATAGAGGCATCGCGCGAAAAGAGGAGCGTGCTGTGCGAGAAATAGGAGTGCATGAAAGACCCTTGTTGCGCGCGCTCTATGTTCTGTTTAAAAGCCTTTCGGGGTGTTATATTGGCGTGGATGTTGACACCGTTTTCGACGAGGGAGAAGAAGGATTGTGTGGGACGAATTGCGTCTCTGCCGATGAGTTCAACGTCAAGGTCTGACTTTTCCCAGACCTGCGCATAGGAAAAACTACCGGCGACAATCGCAGCGAGGATATAGGGATCCTTCTGAACTTTTTCGACGAGCGTATTCGCAGCCTCGCGATACTGTTCCTCAATGGCATCTTGGGATCGCATGGGACGCTCCTATTTAATATCGGGTATCAGTTTTAATTCTTCGCGAACGGCTTGACGCACCGCATTGCATAAGTGCATAGCATGGGATGCAGTGTCCGCTGTTGCTGAATTGCCGGGGTAGCGAATCGCCACGGCGTGTCTGGAAAGTGCTGAAAAGTCAGACTCCCACGTTCGCCATATAGGGAGGGTCAGCACAATCAGTTCTAATAATTCCTTCAGATCGTGTGTTCTGGGAATGGGGATGTTCGCCTCTTGGAGCCATGCCTTTAAGTACTTCTCAATACATTGTTGGACGTGGAAACAGATGCCATCATATATCGGATTCTGCTCATCCTGAGTCAATAGCACTTCCTTCTGAATCAATAGTGCTATCGTATAGTCACTTTCGGCTTTCTGTACCCACTCCAGGGTTAAGGGGTTCATAGTGGTTTTCTCTTTTTTTGGTGGTTCCATGAAAAAATTATTGGCTTCATAAAGCACTTGACCTTTTTCAGTGATCTCGCGAAGAAACCAATCGTTATGTGAAAGGCGATAGGCAATATCTTCAGGTGAACGTACCAACACGTCCATAGTGAAGTGGGCATGAACACGTTGTGAGATTTCTGTCGCTTGGCGGATGGTTTCCGATTTGGATAGCGGCATCACCACCAAGAAATCAACATCTGAGGATTCCGTGGGCGTGCCATAGGCATAGGATCCGAAGAGAATAACCTGTAGCGGTGCAAACTCCCGGACGATGTCATCGCATGTGGCTTGAATGTCTTGTCGGGTAACCATGTGCTTCATCCGCAGTTTTTGAGTCAGCTAAGGTGAAAGGGAATACCGGAATATGGTAGAAAAAATAGGAGTTTCTTGTGTTAATTATACCACAGGTATGTTAAGAATGCAAATGTTTTTTGTTAGCAGGGCGTGTAAAGTTTTTGTCAAAGCATTGATTTTTCTCAGGACAGGTGTGTTACATAGGGAACGCTGCCAAAATATTTGCACACCCCGTAGAAATGGTTTTCTTGAAATAATTTCGGCTATGTGCTAATATGTATAGCACGTACTACCTCTTGGTCGGGATTTGGAAATCACACCAACAAAAGATAAATGGAGGAATGCCCAATGAGATGGGTAACATATTGCGGTATTGCGATAGTGGTAATGCTAATAGGCATACCTACTGGTTTCGCACTTCACGAAGAAGATAAGGGACCTGAAAAATTCGGACGTTACGAATTCAAGGAGCAGGATATCAAAGCGGCAACGGATGCTTGTGAGGCGGGTGGTAAGCCGGGACCGGAATTCGTGCCGACGGTTCGAGATGATGAACCGAACTTGGCACTCCTGAAAGATGCGACGGCGGAAGCGTCTTCACAGATAGCAGGCTGGTGTCCACGGCGGCACTGCACTGAATACCTCAACGACGGTTTCTATAATAACTGCCGGAGTTGGATCATCGGTGCAATACCGGGGTGGGCACAGATTGATATGGGCGATGTCGCGAATGTGAACCGGATCATTTTTGGAAGCGACCATTCACAGGGATTTGTCGATCGGACAACGGTTGACTTTGATATTCTCGTGGCGACCACGAAAGCAGATCCAGATTCGGATGCGAACACATGGGAAAAGGTCTACACACACAAAGGGGATCCGATTAGCGAAACCACTGAGTTCACTTTTAAGGATGTAGAAGCTCGTTGGTTGCGCCTCCATATACGCGCGAATGGCGGTGCGCGTGTTGATGAGTTAGAGATTTACGGGGGCAGAGATCCGATGGCGGTTGAACCACACGAGAAACTTACGACAACGTGGGGAAATTTGAAGCAATAATGACGAGTCAAAAATCGTTAGCAATCGGCATCATCGGTGCTGGTAATATGGGTAGACATCATCAGGGAGCAATAATCAACTACGGTGCGAGCGTCGTTGCTGTCCATGATCTACGGCTTGCGGCGGCGCGCCAGCTCGCCTCACATGCGGATGCTGAACTTGCGACCACTGAGTTAGGTGCCCTTTTTGATGTAGAGATGGACGGAGTGGTGATTACAACGCCACCCCCTATTCGCTTGGAACCTATTCGGATGGCGTGCGATCGCGGTATTCCGGTGATGGTCGAGAAACCACCCGCCTTGAATATGGCTGAAGGTCGGAAGTGTCTTGCCTGCATTGAGGAATCGGGTGTTATCGCTGCTGTCGGATTTCAACTCCGCTATCACCCACTCTATGAACGTCTGAAGGCGTTGATCGCTTCGGAGACAGTGCATCTGGTGCGAACGGTTTGCACAGTTGATTATTACCTGAGTTTCAGAGCGGCACCGTGGTTTTTGCAGTATGAGATAAGCGGGGGTCCACTACCGGAACAGGCAGTGCATGTGTTAGACTGCGCCCGGTTCGTTATGGGGAACCCGAAACCCCTGCAGGCGCACGCCCTTGCGATAAAGAATATGGCACTGGAACGTACTGAATTCGATGCCGAAAACGCTATCCAGATGACGTACCAATTAGACAACGGGGTTTTTGGGACGCACATGAACCACTGCGGCACCGAGAAATTCAGTTTTGAGGTTGAAGTTGTCGGCCCACATCTACGATTACAAGCAAATATGGTAGAGAACGCGATTCGTGGTTATCTGAACGGTGAAACTGTTAATGAGCCGGTGGGTTCTAACGACAGTTCAAATTTAGACAAAATCGGGGCATGGTTGCGTGCTATCGAAACGGGAGATAGAACACTTATCCGTTCACCGTTTTCTGACGCGCTTCAGACACTTGCACTCATTGATGCGGCAGTCCAGAGTCGTGGAACGAGTAGATTTGTTCAAATATAGTAAGACCTCAACGTATGTGGAACTTGCGGCACAAATGGTCAGTTTGTGCGTAGTGGGCACGCAAACTAACAGTTTGCGGTACAAAAGAGGGGTCAAGGAGGAATTGTGATGATAGATTGGATCTATTTTCGGAATGGCTGAAACTCCTGTAAAAAAGTGCAAGCGGTGCTTGACACAAAGAACCTCCAACCAGAAAGTCGCACGGATGCCCGAAAAGAGAAAATGGAGGCAGCGGCGGTATGGAAATTAATGGGCGGTGCAGAACGGATCGTTGTCGCAAAAGGGAGGCGCGTCGAAACTTTTGTGCCAACGGAAGACCCTCAAGAATCAATCCTAAAAGCCGTGCTGGGACGCAGCGGCAGTCTCCGCGCCCCGACAGTGCGAACGGGTGATGTGTTTCTCGTCGGCTATAACGCTACGCTTTACGAGACGGAAGCCCCTTTTGTTTAGCAGATAGCGAACCGCGAATCGCGAACCGCGGAAGGACAGACACGGATGGCTATTGAAAAGATTCTGATTACGGGTGCAAGCGGGTACCTGGCGCAATTTATTATTGATCGGTTGCGCGGCGCGTATCAGCTCACGCTAACGGACATCGTTGAACCCGAGCATCCATTTCCAGACACGACTTTTATCAAGGCGGATGTGACAAATCCTGATGAAATTGAAGCGGCGTGTAAGGGTCAAGATGCCGTTGTTCATCTGGTTGCCTTGGTGCGGGGGCGGTCTGGTAAACCCGCCTCGTTATTTGCAGATGTTATGGTGAAAGGGACGTGGAATGTAGCAGAAGCCTGTGTACAGCAAGGTGTGCAAAAACTGGTGAACATCTCCAGTATCTCGGCGTGTCATCCTGCGCCGGGTGCAAAACTGCCTTATGAGGCAGGTGACGACTTCGTGTTTGGTCCGGGGGATCTCTACTATTCGCTGGCGAAGTATCTCGGTGAGCAGATCGGCGCGGCATATCATCAGGCGCACGGATTGGACGTAATCCATGTGCGTCCGGGTGTTATTGCGGGTGATGGACAGAATCCGGGTCCGAAAGCTCCTGATGTTGTGACGGATCCTTGGTTTGTTTATGTGGATCCGAGAGATGTCGCACAGTGTGTTGCGTGTGCGATTCAGACGGAGACGGTAAAGTACGGTGCTTATAACGCCGTTGCGGGACGTGCTGATTCTCGTTTCGCATGGAAGCCGGGGAACGTGGAATTGGGGTATTCACCGGAACATAATTGGCCAGAGATTCCGGATGGAGAGGGATAATTCCAGCAGAGAGCAGAAAAGGTTATGAGCACGGACGCAAAATAGCAGTTTGCGGTCCGGTCTTGTAGCACAAACTTTCAGTTTGTGGACGGAAGTATCAACCCATGTCCCTCTTTAACACGGAAAATCTGATTTGACTTTAGATTAGAAAATTGATCCCTCTGTTCGCTTTGCCAATGAATTTCTAAGGTATCAACTGTCAAGTTCTCTCCAAGTCCAAAGTGAATGCGGAGATCGCTTTGGGATAGGTAACTCGCGCCACTACGAACCTCCCTGAAAAGAGATAGATCCCCTGCCTTTACAAACACCTTTGTACCGATACCTGATACATTACTTGT
>VXZL01000639.1 GCA_009845505.1 Candidatus Poribacteria bacterium
CCCTAATGAATATATTTTTCCTGTTAAAAACTTGACAGAAATTCAAATCAGTGCTACTTTAAAAACCAAGAACAGTTTTGTGGCGTTTCACCGCGTGTTTAACTTCCGCAAGACTAACCCTTAATTTGTTGTGAAGGAGACTTGCTTTCTATACGCTTGGTGCGGGATCCAGAATTTTGAGGCGACCGTGCAGCAGTAACCGAGAACCCTGAATTGAAATGCTGTTAGTTTTACTAACGATATTTTAACCTTTTCGTTTACAAGTAAAGCAGTTTTCATCCATTTTTAAGGTTTTTTGTTCGGAGACCGGGGTAGATACAGCGAAAAAGCAAGCAATGCTTATATCACTGTTTTGTTGCCCAAACTTCCGATTCACTATTTCCAAGGAGGAAAAACAAAGTAATGAACAGGCTAAAACAATCAATTGATGTTTTACTTGTAGCGACCTGTATCCTGAGTGCTTTTGTGCTTTACGGTTGTGGTGCACAGAGCCTTGGTCCACAAGAACCCCTATTACCAACGATTGAGGGGAGTTCTAAATTTTCAGCGCGGTTCCAGTTGGAAGAAGAACCCCAGTTCTTCTATGACCTGTTTGGTAAAGAGCTGCTTGAAGGTAACGAGGTCTACAACTATCGTGAGCAGAAAGAGTTCGACCAAAACGGTGAATTGTTTGTTGGTTGGACGGGTCAGCTTGATAGTGAGAGATTCTCGGCACAGTTAGATAGAACTGTTTTAACTGAAGACAGTTTCCGGGGCAGATATACCGAGTTTGCCATCGGTGATAGCATGCGTTTCAAGCCCTCTACGTTATTTCCAAACCGTTATATCCTCTATAAAACCGAGTTTGATGGACTTCGTTGGGATATCTCCTTTGCACAGGAGCGCCATCTCTTTACACTTATTAACTCTCGTATCTCCAACCCTGTCCAATTGACAGATGCAGCGGCAAACCTCGCACCGACTCTCGGACGTCGGAACGGTTTAAATGAAGACGCTGGAGTGCGGCACATTGAAAATGCACGCCTCATGGGTTTTCGGGCACAAGGTCTTTTGGGCGATATTTTCCGCGTTGGGTTTACTTATGTCAATCTTCATAAAGAACATCCAGAGCGCGTTGAAAACCCAATGATGGGTACCGTCGCAAATACGCCTCCGGAAACTATTTCTGTCGTCTTCCGCGACGATTCGCCTGAAGACAATCATGGCTCCGTTACACAATTCTCCGGATACGATGAAAACTTACACAGTGAAAACCTACAGGGTGGTGTCGGTGCAGCTTTCAAAGGCATGACAATTACTGTGGTTACACAAGAATTGGAAGATTTAACACCCGAAGAAATTGAAGAAGGTGTCAATCCGAAAGCACAACCCGCACAAACGGAAACAATTGAAGTTTTTTCCAGCGATGTCACGCCAATTGATGTGGGTGGACTTCCCTCTGACGTGCGTTCGTCTGGGGACTGGGCGATTGTTGACGGCTTTAATAAGATGAGATATGACTTGGTCTTTGCAGACCACGGTATTGAAGCTCGCACCGTTCAGTCCGTTGTTTTTGACATGGTGGTAGCAGGTGACTACAATATCGCCGTCATCGGCTTCAGTGAGGCAAACAGAGCGGCTGAAGGGGCGGATCCGTTTGCTGAAGAGTGGATTAAAACCGAAGACGGTCATATTGAAATGCCATACCGTGATGTTATTCAAGCCCCCGGTAACTACGGGCAATCTTCCGATTATACCAGTAACCGGGCAAGCCTTTACGATAATCCAGATGCTTGGACAGGTGAAGGCAGACCGCGTAAAGTCAGCTACCGCTATGGTGCAGCACGTGCAGCAGTCCTCTATGGACTCGATCTTGAAGGAACCATCGGTAACGTCTTCCTTCGTGCTCACTACTCCATTAATGGGAAATATAAACAGTATCCGACAATCCCCAAAGAGCAGATTGGATTTAGTAGACTTAAACCCACTATCCTCGGCGAAGATGGTGAGGAAGAAACGGGTATCTCTATTGATCCAGCAACAGGCTTACCTTTAGATCGAAACGGGATACCTACCTATTCCGAAACCGAAGGTGAACGATTTGAAGCCAGGTTAGGCGGAGACGGAACTGATGAAGGCGGAGACGGCGAAATGGGTAGAGAATCCGCATGGTTCATCCATCTCAGGTCTCGCTTCGGAAAGTTGTACCTTGAAGGTGTCTACTATCATATTGATCCGGGGTACACCACAACCTACCTCAATTTCGGTGCCAATACCGATAGGGATCAACCCTACACCCTGGAAAGAACACCTGAGTCCCAAGCTGAAAGAGACCCGTGGGATGAAGTCAATTACGCCCTCATTGAGGATGACGATGATGATGACGACTGGCCCGATGATATCGACTTCGACGGAGTCCTGCCACGCGCTGATGACAGAGACCAGAACGGAGTCCTTGACTTCCAAGAAGATTTCCTCATCTTTGATGCTGACCCGCCAGTGTTTACTGACCTCGTTGACCTCAACAACAACGGGACTATCGACTCACTTGAGGATGACTTTGAACCACAATATGAGTACGGAATAGACAGAGAAGGATACCATGTCTTCGCTGAATATGACCTCCTTGATAACCTTTCACTCAAAGTCGGATGGCTCAATGAGAGTCAAGTCTCAAGCCGCCGGCAGAACGATTCCAGGTATCTACATGTTACCTATCAACGGGACATTCCAGATTTTGGAACCGTCCTTTTCCAAAACCGATTCGTGCGAGTTCGCGACGATATCCCGGATTACACGATTACCCTCCGTGTCGGCGAATTGGAACCTGTCCAGATTTCCGACGAGCTTGACTTCTACAACGCTCGTGTGAACACCACAACGCTTCAGTTCCTCTACACTGCTGTTCCTAACCTGACATTAGAAGCAAAGTTCCTCGTTGTGCTGCAAAAACAGTTTGAGCAGGATGAGGCAGATGCACTCTTCTTGGATGTCGAAGGTTCCGGCGACGATGACGATCCACTTACCGCTGATCAACGCGTTGACTTCATGGTGCCTGTTGAGCAGGTGCGAGCGAGTGGTGAAAGGCGGGAATTCCCCTTCTATCCAGATCACGGGATTAATGCACTTGACCCCGAGGATCCGGGCTTAATCTACGATGCTGAAAACTGGAAGAAGCGTCGTTACCCAGAACGGGATATTCGCAACCAGCAGACGATTCTCAAGGCACGGTATGAAATTCCGCTCGGAGATCTACCTTTCATTGACAGGATCGGTGAAGATTTAACCCTTACGCCAATGGTGAAATATATCTGGGATCGCGCGTTTGACCGCGGCGCAGAGGAAATTGGCGACGCACTTAACCCTCGTCTGTTTGTTCCTACTGATGACGAGCCGATCGAATACTTGCGCTTCAACCGTAGAAGTCGTGAGGATGTTCTCGGTGTACGACTCGACTATCAGTTCACACAACGGATGAACATCCTTGGTGGTTTCCAATATCGGAAGTTCACTAACCGGGATAACAACTTCAAGAATTACTTGACTAACTTCCCGGAAGACGAAGATGTACCAGTGCTTTTCCGTCCAGACCTGCGAACACGGATATTTGAAGTCCAAGCAATTAACCGTGGTGAGTGGCTTGGGTTTAACATTGTTATCCTTGCTGGTTACCGACGGACGACTATCTTGCTTGATCACACGACGAGTAACACAACCTTCGTGCGAGCAATGATGGGTTTCTAAACGACAGCTGGATCGCTGGACACGCGGAAATCGTGTCCAGCGATTTCTCCCATCTCACTATACCATTTGGGATATTATCTTCTCTAACATTTGAATTAAGCGCGTAACTTCTTAAGCATTCAGGTGTTCTTTATGAGAACGGTGCTGTGAACGGTAGGCGCGTTTTAACACAACGATGCCGCGACCTGAAACTGTGTAATTTCTGAAATGATCAAGTACAAACAAAACCGAGTAGTTGGACAAAGGTTTACGCCTTATCCACACAATACCTTACTTTATTAAATGACTTGTAGAGACTTGCCGCCGTATTCGGCAAGTTACCCTAAGGAGGATTAGAACGAATGACTCGTTTTAGTTTAGTGTTAATGTTAATCGCTTGTATCGGCATGTCGGCTGGTACGGTTCTCGCACAAGACAGCGGCGGAACTGTTCGTGGTCAGATTGTTGATACGACGACTGCACAAAATCCGATTGACGGTGTTGAGGTTAAAATTGTTGCCCAAAGTGGAGAAGAATTTGAGGCAATGACCGATGCCAACGGCGATTATGAACGTTCTGGTATTCCAGCAGGCCGCTACCTCATCAGTATTTATAGAGAAGGATACGGCGACCGGCTTGGTAAACCTGTTACAGTTGTTAATGGCGGTGACCACTTCGTCCCCCTCAAGATGACGAAAAAAGACAATATCGTAACTTTCTTCCAGAAGTTCGGATTCGTCTTTTGGCCACTGGCACTCTGTTCTATCACCGCACTAACCTTCATTATCGAAAGGCTCTTCACTTTTGTCCGGAGTCGTTCCCGAATTGGAACTGAACAGTTTATCGCCAGTATCGCTGATTCCCTCCGGAAAGAGAACATTATGGAAGCCGTCTCGATTTGTGAAGAAGCTGGCGGGCCCCTCGCTAACGTCCTTAAAGCTGGACTGCTTCGATACAGTCAAGCGCAAATTGAAGAACGTGATATTACTAAAGAGGAAATTCAGGAAGCAATCGAAGAAGCAAGTCTCCTTGAAATTCCTGAACTCGAAAGAAACCTGCCGGTCCTCGGTACCGTCGCAGTCGTTTCTCCGCTCTTCGGCTTGCTGGGAACTGTTACAGGTATGATTAGTGCCTTTACTACAATCGCACTTGAAGGGACGGGTGACCCACAGCAGCTCGCAGGTGGTATCTCACAGGCACTCCTTACAACTGCTGCTGGCTTGACAGTTGCTATTCCTTGCCTGATTTTCTTCCAACTCTTTGATAGCTGGGTTAACAGACACATGGTCGAAATCTCTCAGGTTTCCACCGAGATTGTGAACCAGCTGATTGTTGGTGAAGGCGAAGCCTAAGTCTTGGAACGGGCGGATAGACTACATTCCGCCCTCTCCTTACAGACTTTGTAGGGAACACAAGGTCAGCATACCTTAACCCTAATCTCATCAACGAGAAAGGAGACTTTGAAATGCAACAAAATGGTGAAGCCAAATTGAGTTTGCTTGCGACGAAAATCAGAGAACGTAAGCCGCCAACACTCAGTATGGCACCTATGATTGATTGCGTATTCCTGCTCCTGATCTTCTTCATGGTGTCAACAACTTTCTCACCCATTCCAGGGCTTCGGGTGCAGTTACCCCCACCAGGGAAACCTTCACCTGATAAACCGAAAGGGCTGACTGTCCGAATCGCGAATCCGGAACCCGGTGAAGATAGAGGCACTATGGTGCTGAACGACACTGTCGTCCAAATTGATGAAATGTTTAACCAGTTCATCAACGCACCAGAGGAAGCGACAAGCATGCTGATTATCCAATCCGAGCGAGAAGTCCTTCATGAACAGATCGTTCAGGTGATGGATATAGCGAAACAGGCAGGTATAGACAAAATCGGGTTCGCTATCGTCGCAAGGGAGTGAACGCTCCGTGCGACGTACATAGCATGCCACCCTCTATAGAAGGAGAATTCAGATGGCTTTGAACATGAGTCGACGGAAAAAAACGGGCGATGATGATGACATCCCGATGGCACCTATGATTGATTGTGTATTCTTGCTCCTGATCTTTTTCATGGTGTCTGCTGTTATGCGGGTTCCTCCGCCTTTCACCGTCACCTTACCCGATTCCGCTACGAAGCACGAATTCACACGCAAGAAGTACAACCTTTTCATTAGTACTGACGGACGCATATCGATTGATGATCAGGAAATGTTAACTCTGGAAGATATGGAACTTTTCATTGCCGCACATGAAAACCAGATTAGCACTTTGATTATCAAGGCGGACAAACGTGCAAAACACGGTGTCGTCATTGACGTGGTAGAACGAGCGAAACAACGCTCCAGTAAAACGGAGGGGCTCGAAATCGCTTTTGCGGTATCGGAAGAAG
Source organism: Candidatus Poribacteria bacterium (assembly GCA_009845505.1). Taxonomy (GTDB): domain Bacteria; phylum Poribacteria; class WGA-4E; order WGA-4E; family WGA-3G; genus WGA-3G. The sequence continues at coordinate 6,088 of VXZL01000639.1, forward strand.
ACTGAAGGATACAACGCAGTTAAAAAAAGAAAAAGGCAGCATTCGCTTCCTTTTTCTTTTGCATAATAACACTATTATCGACAGAACTGGAAACTCGCCTAAA